>CAUOMQ010000114.1:0-8921 GCA_963456805.1 uncultured Neisseria sp.
TACTGTCTGCGGCTTCGTCGCCTTGTCCTGATTTAAATTTAATCCACTATAAAACACTTGGCGGTTTCGTAGCCAAGTGTTTTTCTTGGGCGGGTAAGGATGTTAATGTGTTGCATTGCAGGAAAGGCCAGTATGCTACCGCATACCGGCCTTTTTCTGTTATGGAAAGTTGTACTTCAAATGCGAATCCGCCGTCGTCTGAAAAGCATCAATTACTTTTTCAGACGACCTTTGCGTATTTGCCGGATAAGTTACTGCTCTTCCAAGCGTCCGTCGTGCATCAGCATAACCCGCTCAAAGCGGACTGCCAACTCGTCATCATGCGTGACCACAATCAGGCTGGTATTCAACTCTGATTTCAGATCCAGCATCATATCCAGTACATTTTGCGCATTTTTACGGTCAAGATTGCCTGTCGGCTCGTCAGCGAGCAAACATTTTGGACGCGTCACCAGCGCGCGCGCAATGGCGGCACGTTGGCGTTCGCCACCGGAAAGCTCGCTGGGGCGGTGCTGTATGCGCTTTTTCAAACCCGCTTTTTCCAACATTTCAACCGCACGCTGTTCTGCTTCGGCTTTTTTCATCTTGCCGATTAAAAGCGGCATCATGACGTTTTCCAAAGCGGAAAATTCAGGCAGTAAATGGTGGAACTGGTACACAAAACCTAAATACTGATTGCGCAGCAGACCCAGTTGTTTCTGTCCCAACTGACTCAAATCCTGCCCCATCAGTACCACGCTGCCGGAAGTCGGCTTATCCAAACCGCCCAAAATGTGCATCAAGGTCGATTTGCCGCTACCGGACGAACCGATAATGCTGACGCTTTGACCTTCGAGCACTTCTAGCCTCAACTGATTCAAAACGTTGACATTCAATTGACCGTCTTTGTAGCTTTTGCTGACATTATCGCATTTCAAAACTACTTTATTCATAGCGCAAAGCCTCCGCCGGTTGGGTTCTTGCAGCACGCCAGCTTGGATAGAGCGTAGCGATAAACGACAAAATCAGGGAAATGCAGGCAATCAGCACAACATCATGAACACTGACATCACTCGGGATATAATCAATAAAATAAACTTGCGGTTTGATGAATTGGAAACCAAACCAACTCTCTAACTGTTTGACAATACTGCCCACGTTCAAAGCCAGCGTGACACCAGTAATCACACCGGTCAAGGTGCCGAAAAAGCCGGCAAATACGCCCTGCACCATAAAAATTTTCATAATACTGCCCGGGGAGACACCCAAAGTCCTCAAAATGGCAATATCGGCTTGTTTTTCCGTAACCGCCATGACCAAAGAAGAAACCAAGTTAAAGGTGGCTACGGCAACAATCAGCAGCAGAATGATGAACATCACCCTTTTCTCCATTTCTACGGCCTCGAAATAACTGCGGTTGGTGTATGTCCAATCGCGCAACCATACTTCTTCTTGCAGATTTTTCGGCAGCAGTGTTTCGGTGAACGACGGTGCGTTGATCGGATCGGCAAGTTTCAATCTCAAGCCTGCCGCATTTTCATCTAGGCGGTACAAGACTTGGGCATCTTTCATGTGTGTCAATGCCAGAGAATTGTTCAATTCATGGATTTTGGTTTTGACCAAGCCGACAACTTTAAATTGTTTCAGACGAGGTACGACACCGGCAGGCGTCACGTTGCCTTCAGGCGTAACGACAGTGATTTTTTCACCAACCTTTACATCCAAAGTCTCAGCCAAATCCTGTCCCAAAATAATATCGAATTCGCCCGGCTTCAAATCATCAAAACTGCCCACAGGCATTTCTTTACTGTATTCAACGATCTTTTTTTCTTCATCAGGCAAAATCCCGCGGATTTGAACACCTTGGACCTCACCCGCATTTGCCAGCAATGCCTGTCCCGAAACATAAGGTGCCGACTGAAGCACCTCTTTGCGTCCTTTAATAATCTCGCGCAGGCTCTCCCAGCTTTTACCGTTACCGTTATCGTAATAACCCATTTCGGCATGAGGAGCCACTTTCAAAAGCTGCCCCCGTATGTCTCTCTGAAAGCCCGCCATGACAGACAATACGACAATCAAAGCCATCACACCGAGTGCAATACCCACAATAGAAATGACGGTGATAAACGACATGAAGCCATTGCGTTTTTTTGCCCGCAAATAGCGCAGTCCTATCCAAGTCTCTAAAGAAGCCATTTATATGCCTCATCCGTTTGTCAAAAAACGCCTATTGTACCGTAAAACCGACAGGTCGTCTGAATACGCCGAAACGACCGAGAATAGAGACATCGCAATTTGTAAACCAAAGTCTTCTTATTCAGGGCTACCGTAAAATCGGTCGAAAAACTTGCACAATCATCTATTCGGCCTTATTCTGAAATCGCGGTAAAGTTTACCGCCATCAAAAAGGAAAACCATTAATGAACATCACAAAATTCTTAGCATTATCCGTTGCCGCTGCCGGATTGGCATTCAGTGCAAATGCGTATGCGGCTAAGGAGATTAAAATCAGTTCAAACAATACGTCCTATTCCGCTGCTGACGTGCAAAAACTTGCCGCAACCGCAGTCGGCATGGGTGTTAAAGAACCGGTCAGCCTGACCGCAGGCAGCGGTGTCGTCACCGTATCCGGCAGCAGCGCCACCAAATGTGCCTTCAAAGTAGGCAGCGGCGACACTCCGCAAATTCAAGGCGTAAGCTGCAAATAACCGGCTTTGTTTGAAATAAGGTCGTCTGAAACGCGTTTTCAGACGACCTTATTGTTTATTCCTTGACTGCGCGCCTTTCATAAACGGCCTGCGCCAAAGTCCCAGCATCGACATATTCCAGCTCCCCACCCAAAGGGATGCCTCTGGCAAGACGGCTGACTTTGTAT
This sequence comes from uncultured Neisseria sp., assembly GCA_963456805.1. Lineage (GTDB taxonomy): Bacteria > Pseudomonadota > Gammaproteobacteria > Burkholderiales > Neisseriaceae > Neisseria. Next base: position 2,855 of record CAUOMQ010000114.1, read on the forward strand.
GGAAGGTTTTTAAACAATTCTGCCAACACATACGCCGTCGCATCTCCTTCGGCAGTAAAGTTTGTTGCAATGATGATTTCTTCGACATCAGCGTTCTGCAACCTTACCACCAGTTTGTCCAATGCGATGGCGCTCACATCCATCCCTTGCGCGGGACTGATTTGCCCCATCAGCACAAAATACAAACCGTCATGGCAATTGGCAGTTTCCATATTGGAGACATCTGCCGGCATGTGGACGATCATCAGGCGGTGTTTGTCGCGCGATTCGTCAGAGCAGATATCGCACAAACTCCCTTCGCAAAATGTGTTGCACATCCTGCAATGCTGGACTTGCTTTAATGCGTATTGCAAAGCATCAACCAACTCCTGCGCCTGCTCCCGCTTGCTTTGCAGCAATTGATGCGCCATGCGCTGCGCGGATTTCGGACCGACATTGGGTAGAATTTTCAAGGCATTAATCAGCCGCGTAAAAGCATCGGGAGCTTTGCTCATGGTATTCAGACGACCTCTAACCGAAAAATAAGGAAAATCGGGATGTGTATAGTAGTGAAATCACTATATATTGATGGGGCAAGAAAGGCTGATTATATAATGAAAACGGTCGGATTTTCTCCGACCGTTTGATTCTGTTTAAGGCAGACGGGCAATCATGTTTGCCATGATTGCCGCCTACCTGTTCATCACCTGCTTACTCTGCTGAATTATCAACTTTTTGCGCACCTTGCTCGCGCTTGATTTCCTTGCTGAAATAACGCAGCAATGCGTCAAAAATGTTGGCAGACTGCTGTTGCGCCAGCATTTGTTTGGCAGCAGGCACTTGGGAAGCGATATTTTCCGGCGCGGCAATATTTTGTACTTCAACAATTACAGGAGCCGGCATGCCTTCCAGCAGCATGGCGTATGCAGGTTTGCCATTTTGCGGACGGGCTTTGATCAGTTCGTTATACGCTTCGGGTGCCATGGTCCGGCGTGCATCTTGCGCACTCAATTTCGATACTTCCGACCATTTCAAGTCAACTGCTTTGCCTGCCTTCAAAGCCTCGATGGCTTCTTTGGCTTTTTTATCGGCCAGTTTTGCGGCTTCGCTGCGCAGATAAGCCAAACGCACTTCTTCTTGAACATCAGCGAAAGGTGCGATTTTTTCTTCCCTGACTTCCTTGACACGAATAACCCAAACCGTATCTTTGTCCATGGAAATCAAATCGGAATTGTGTTTTTTCTTCAACACATCTTCACTGAACGCAGCATTAATCAATGCATCGGGCAAACCTGCTGCTTTACCGTTGGCTTGAGTCAACCAATCTTGATCCAGGCTTTCCAGTTTCAGATTTGTTTTTTTAGCGACATCCGCCAGGGAAGTCGGCGTATTAAATGCTTCTTCAGAAAGCTTTTCTTTGGCCGAATTGAATTCGGAAGCAGCTTTTTTCAGCTTCAAATCGGCTTCGATACGGGCTTTTTCATGTTCTAAAGATACTTTGTCTTCGATATTCAAAACTTGGACGATATCGTAGCCGACCGGCGTTTGAACCACATCGCTAATTCCGCCTTTAGGCAGCGAGAACGCCACGTTTTCCAAATCCGCCCCCAAGCCGCCGTCTTTAGACAGATAGCCCAAGTTGCCGCCTTTGGAAGCAGATGCGGTGTCTTTTGAATATTTCTTCGCCAGATCAGCAAAATCGGCCGGTTTGGCTTTCAGCTCTGCCGCAACTTTGTCTGCTTCGGCTTTGATTGCCGCGCGTACCGTTTCATCGGCATCTTGAGGCACCGGGAAGAAGATGTGGGCAATTTCACGGCGGGGCGAAAGATGGGGCGCCTGCTCGTCAAATGCTTTTTTCACTTCGTCTTCGCTGACGGTCTGTTTGTCCGCCAAATCTTTGGCACTCAGAGCGATGTATTCCAATTTCACGCCTTGCGGAATCAGATAATCTTTTTTGTGCGCCTCATAATATGCCTTCAATGCGGCATCATCGACTTTTACTTGAGAAACAAAGGATTCAGGATTGAATGTTACCGAACGGATATCGCGGGTCGCCTGAGTCAGCTTAATCAGCTGCTCTGCTTGCGCATCGCTGATAATCGCACCGTTTTGCACCAAATTGATCAAACTTTGCAACGCATACCGTTCGCGGATGTCGGCGACAAACTGGTCTTCCGTCATATGGCGCTGGCTCAGGAAGTTTGAAAAGATCTGTTGGCTGAATTTACCGTTTTGATCGTGAAAATTAGGATCGTCCACGATCAGTTGTTTAAGCTGCTCTTGGGAAACTTCCACACCCATCAGCTTGGCACCTTCCTTCAGATAGGCGCGTTGAACCAAAGATTGGAATACGGCTCCCCGCGACGGGCTTTGACCTTGAAGCTGCTCTCCTTGCAACTCATTATTCAAAGAATACTCACTGATTTTTTCATCCCCTATTTTGACGATAAAATCAGAGCCGGGCGCAGCAACCGTGCTGACACCGAAGCCGACGAAGGTCAGCGCAATCAGACCCAACAAAATCTGGGCCGGAGTTTTATATTTTTCAACGGTATGGAACATATTATCTGAAGACGTAATGGTTAAAATAGCAAACGCGCATTGTAGCGCGTTTTGCCTTGTTATGCACTCTTGGCAGAACGCTGGTCCGACTTATTTTTCAGACGACCCCATCCCGCCGTATCGTGTTATTTTGAAAAAATTTCTTGGTAGTTTTCTTCGGAAAAGCCGACGAAAAACCGCCCTTCCTTTTCCAAAACCGGACGCTTGATGATGCTGGGCTGTTCCGCCATCAATCGAATCGCGCCATCGGCAGTAGCCGCAGCGGCTTGGGCTTGCTCATCCAATTTGCGCCACGTCGTACCGCGTTTGTTCAACAAAACCTCCAGCGGTATCTGCTCCAACCATTTGCTTATCGTGTCAACTTGCGGCGGGCTCTTTTTAAAATCCACAAATTGAAAATCAACGCCATGTTCTTCCAACCATTTGCGGGCTTTTTTCACCGTATCGCAATTGGGAATGCCGTATAACTGAATCATCTTGAAATCACTCTCTATCCTAAAGAAAAAGCACCGTCATTTTAGCCGATTTTCCTTTTAATCAGAACAAAATGGGTCGTCTGAAACCTTTTCAGACGACCTCTTGTACGCTTTTCCTATACTCAACGGCTTTTTTCATCAAGCGTTTGTTCTTATAATATCGAACTATTCCATTGCTACCCGACAAAGGATTCCACATGCAAACCCGCCTGCCATTTTTTGGTGTCGTCCGAGTCAGCGGGGAGGACAGAGCCTCCTTTCTTCACGGCCAATTATCCAACGACATCAACCATCTGAACGAAAATACCGCATGTTATGCCACTTACAACACCCCGAAAGGACGCGTGCTGGCAAATATGATTGTCCTCAACCGAGGAGAAGATTTGCTGCTGATTATGGCGCAGGATCTGACCGAAGCCATCGTCAAACGGTTGCGCATGTTTGTCCTGAGAGCCAAAGTCATCTTTGAACCGCTGCCCGATTTTGCCGTCGCAGGCGAGCTGGACGAAACTGCCTCCCCCTCTCCCGCAGCCGAACCTGCCCTATCCTTTCCTGCCCAAGCAGACGATGGAGTATACACCATTACCCTGCCCCATTCAGGTCGTCTGAAAATCGGCGAAGCCGGGCTTCTGCCCGAATATGACGCGGCAGCCGAAAACGCTTGGAATCTGCACGAAATCCGCAGCGGCTACGCTTGGATTTCGACGGCAACCAAAGAAACTGCCGTTGCCCAAATGCTCAACCAACACATCATCGGCGGCGTACATTTCAAAAAAGGCTGCTATCCGGGACAAGAAATCATCGCCCGCGCCCAATATCGCGGACAAGTCAAACGCGGACTGGCGGTTTTGCGGGGTGATTCGTTGGAAGCCGCAGGCGTTGCCGTTCAAAACGGAGGCGAAGAAGCCGGACAAATCATCAATACCGCGCTGACCGATACCGGCAGCCTGAGTCTTGCAGTTATCAAATTTTCCGCAGCACACGCCGATTTGAGCGATGCCGACGGTAATGATTTAAAACAAGAAACCTTGTTCTTTACGGTGGATGCTTGAAGCGCAAAGATAGCGTAGTAGACGTTAAGTCAATCGACCATTTATCTGCACACGATAAAAAGGTCGTCTGAAAACGCAACATAGACACTTCCGGCGTTTTCAGACGACCTTTTTCAATCCGTCCTTATTTCTGCCAATACGTTTTCACGTTCACAAATTCATACAACCCGAATTCAGACAATTCCCGTCCGTAACCGGAAGCCTTGACGCCGCCAAAGGGAAGACGCAGGTCGCTGCTGGTGTGGCGGTTGATAAAGACCGAGCCTGCTTGGATTTTTTCGGCAAACGCCCAAGCACGGCGGGTATCGGCGGTATAAATGCTGGCACCCAGTCCGTAGGGCGTATCGTTGGCAAGGGCGACGGCGTGTTCCTCGTCCTTCGCCCGCAAAATCATGGCAACCGGCCCGAAAACCTCTTCATTCCAAACGCGGCAGTCAGGATTCACTTTGTCCAATACGGTGGCGGGGTAAAACCAGCCCTTTCCTTCGGGAATGAAACCGCCCGTCAAAACTTCTGCGCCGTGTGCGACTGCATCTTGTACTTGGGCGTGTACGTTTGCGCGCAAGTCTTCGCGGTGCAGCGGGGCAAGCGTGGTCACAGGGTCTTTGGGATTGCCCGTTTGCAATTTGGCGCATTCGGCAAGGAACAGGGGAATGAAGCGGTCGGCAACGGCTTCGGTAACGACGATTCGTTTGGCTGCGTTGCAAGACTGACCCGCGTCGCGGAAACGCGAATAACAGGCTTCGACGGCGGCGCGTTCGAGATCCGCATCGGGCATGACGATGAAGGGGTTGCTGCCGCCAAGTTCGAGGACGGTTTTTTTAAGGTGCATTCCCGCATGGGCGGCGAGCAGGCGACCGGTCCGCGTCGAGCCGGTAAACGCCATCGCGTCGGTGTCTTCGATAGCTTTCAACGTATCGTCGTTGTCCAGCCATGCGCCAATCAACGGAAGGTCGTCTGAAACCAGTTCCAGCAGTGCAGCGCTGACCCTTGCAACGCTGGGCGCAGGTTTGACGGCACAAGCGTTTCCCGCGCACAGGGCAGGAATGGCGAAACGCAAAACCTGCCAGACGGGATAGTTCCACGGCATGACGGCAAGCACAACGCCCAACGGCTCAAAACGCACCTGACTGAGGCTCGCCTGCGTGGCGATGGTTTTATGCGCCAGCAACTCGGGGGCAAGGCGGACGTAATATCGGATGAGCTCGACGGATTTATCCAGTTCGGCACGGCATTCATGCAAGCAGCGTCCGACTTCTTCGCAAACCATTTCCGCAAGCCGCTCTTTGTTTTGCGCCAAACGCTCGGCAAAAGCTTGCAGCAAAGCAGTCCGCCCGGTTACACCCAACCGCGCAAATACTTGCTGGCGCACCTTCAACGCTGCCAATTCTTGTGCAAACTCTGCATAACCCTGCGCAGGACGGCGGCAAAGGGTTTCGCCGGTATAGGCGTTGATGCTGTGAAACATGGTTCGGCTCCTTTGTATGTCGGTTTTATTTTAAGTCGTCTGAAAATAAAGATGTTCTTTCAGACGACGTTTGTGCATCATCAAAGAAACGCGATTATATAGCAAACTCAGATAGAACATCTCTACACAGTTCTTTCCGGGCAGACAACCCAGACTAAAAGGAATTTATGTCATTCGCTAATAACGCTTAAATTTTGCCATTCCCATCCCCTGATTTTGTAGAAACTGCTGAATTTATCGAGGAATCAGCCGTCTTGTTCTGACCACCCAAATGCCGCACCTTCTGAATAACGCGCCTTGATTAAATCCTTTTAATGAAAAAGAAAAGAGAAAGTAATAAAAAGAATACTGCCAACTTTAAACAAAATACTGAGTTAGAAGCTAATATTGCAAGTAAATTCACATCCTTCGTTATTTTTTTGTTTGAATAAAATATATCATTTTTGTAATACGTAACTAAAACGCCATTTAAAAAGTTTGTTTCATTGGGGTTTAATAATAATATTTTTGCATTTGTTATAGGGAATCTT
>CAUOMQ010000115.1:0-8909 GCA_963456805.1 uncultured Neisseria sp.
ACGTTGAAGCAATACCAATCTTCGCGGCATCACTGGCGCGCCGTTTCGTCCGATGGTCCGTGGCAGGAATTCCGTTACCATCCAAAAGAAAACGTTTTATCCTGCCTGAATTCCGACCATTATGGCGATGAAGTGGAATGCACTAGATAAAACATGAAACCTACGCTGAAAACTTCTCTACTCAAACTCGCTTTGGTCGGCATGCTTTTTTATGCCAGCTACAGTTTGTCCAACCATTACGCGGCATCGCTGGCCTATGTGCCGGAAATCGCTTTTGCGTGGGAGCGCAACATCCCGTTTTGGGAATGGACGATTTTGCCTTATTGGTCGTTGAACCTCATGTATGCGGCGGCGTTTTTCCTTTGTCGAGATACGCGTGAACAAAACCGCTATGTTGCAAGGTTGGTATCGGCGCAAATTGTCGCCACGACTTGCTTTATGCTGTTTCCGCTGCATTTCGGCTGGCCGAAGCCGCCTACCGACGGGCTGTGGGGCGTGATGTTTGATTCATTGGTCGCATTTGATTTGCCGTACAACCAATCGCCGTCACTGCATATCGCGCTGTCTATCATTGTCGGTGCGTTTTATTGGACGCGGTTTCCCAAAATCCGCTTGCCGATTTTGCTGTGGCAAAGCCTGATTGCTTTGTCGGTGCTGACAACTTACCAACACCATTTTATCGACGTACCGACCGGCGCGCTGCTGGGCTGGCTGGTGTTGTGGGCAATACCCCAACACGGCGTATCGCCTTTCAGACGGCCTTTTGATACTCAAGGCCGTCTGAAAACGAGCGAAGCAAGTTTCCACGAAGCCAAAACTTCCCCCGAAACACGTTCCCGCAAAATCAAAATCGCCATGCTGTATCTGGCGGGTGCGGTATTGTCGGCTCTGCTGTCCTTGTTCGGCAGCGCGTGGTTGTGGATGTTGTGGATCAGCGTGTCGTTATCGATAGTCGCTTTTGCCTATCTGACCGAGAACGCGGCGGTATTCCAAAAACAGGCAGACGGCAGGCTGTCGGCGGCGGCAACGATTTTGCTGCTGCCTTATCTGGTGGGCGTTCGGCTGAACATGGCTTATTGGCTGAACGGCAAGGCGAAGACGGAGCGGGTTCGCGATGATGTGTTGATTGGCAGTATCTCAGGGGTTGCGGAGATTCAGCATTGTGGCGGAGTTTTTGGGAAAAAAACGGCATCTGCTGCGTTAAAAATGCTCGCAAGGTGTTCAACCTTGCTGCGCTTTTTGCCTTGCATCTACCATTTTTTGCCACAAAAATCCGCTTCACAAGCTAAATCTCCGCACCCCCTGGCAATTTCAGACGACCTCCCCGCCGTATTGGACGTATGCGCCGAATATCCCCGCCCCCGTTATCGCGGCGCATGCCGCGTTCTGCCGTTATTGGACATGGTTGCGCCGTCTGAAAACGATTTGGTGCAGGCGGCTTCGTTGCTGGAAGCATTGCGCCGGCAACACGGCAAGGTTCTGACCTGTTGCGCGCTGGGCTACGGACGCAGCGCGGCGGTGGTGCTTACTTGGCTGCTGGTTTACGGCGGCTGCCGGGATTTGGCACAGGCAACGGCGGAGCTGAAACAGGCCCGCCCGCAGATGGTGCTGCCGCCGGAAACGGCAAAGGCAGTAGAAGCGGCGGCAGGCCGTCTGAAAATGAACGCAGTGAGTTTCGCCAAAACGAGCAAAGCGAGTTTTGGCGACGCTAATCGAGATAGCTAAGATAAGTAGATGAAAAGCCCAAGCTGAGCAAATCATTCTCTATTGAGCTTGTGCAAGGCAATGCAGTCCTAGTTTAAAGTAAATTCACGATACGACGACTCATCTGTGCCGAACCAAAGTAAGGAGGGAAACTTATGACTAAAAGCTACCGCCCCGTTACGTTTTACACTTTATCCCTGCTGATTCCGTGGACATTATGGTTTGCTGCCGCCTACATCAGCCACCGCCCTGATGCTGTTGAGTACCAGTGGGCACAGGCCGCGTTAGGATTGGCCGGGCTGTTCGCCCCCATGATCGTGGCAGCGTTTCTGTTGTACAAACAGCCCAAATTGTGGACGGACGCGAAACACCGCTTGTTCCGCCTGACAGGTTTTCCCAAGCGATACCTGCTCGCTGCCGCGCTGCTCGGTCCGGTTACCTTGGTGCTGGCGCAACTCATTTCCATCGCTTTCGGACACAGTTGGGCGCAGTTTCACATTTCGGGACATCCGTCATTTACGTCCGCCTTGCTGTCGCCATGGTTCATGCTCCTTATTGCGCCTGTTGCCGAAGAATTGGCGTGGCACAGCTATGGCACCGACGCGCTCACGGCACGCAGAAGCCTGTTTGTCGCATCCTTGCTATTTACCGTGTATTGGGCGTTTTGGCACATGCCGCTTGCCTTCATCAAAGGCTATTATCACAGCCAAATCGTTTCCGAAGGCGCACTCTACACGGTTAATTTCGTGGTCAGCATGTTTGTCTTCGTCCTATTGATGAACTGGTTGTACGCCAAAAGCGGGCGCAGCATCGCCGTAGCGACGATATTCCACCTGTGCGCCAATCTGGGTAACGAGATTTTCGCCACCCACCCCGACAGCAAGGTTATTCAGACGGCCATTTTGTCGGCAGTAGCCATTTATATTTTGATTGCAGAAAAGAATTTGTTTTTAGGTAAGCCTGTGCCATCCCGATAACAAATTCAGACGACCCTTGGACATAATATGCCCCGAATGACGGTTTCCATACCTAAAAGGAATGTGAATGGACAATTCCACTGACAGCCTGATTACCGCCCGCCTGCTTGCCACCGCCCGCTATACCGCCGTGTTCAACGTCTTGCTATTCGTTTTGTCCGCGCAACGCGGCGGCGCGTGGTCGGCGGTGCAGCTGATTTTGGCAGCGGCGCTGTTGTACTACCACATCCGCATCGAATTCGACCGCCGAGTGTTCCAAGATTTTGCCGACGGCCACTATACACCCGCAGCCTTCGACCAAGCCTTGAGGCAAACCGGCTTGCGCCGTGTTTCAGACGACCCCTCCATGCCGCAACGTGTGGCGGGCGCGATTGCCTTGTGGCGCAAAAGCCTTTACCTGACTGCGGCACAATCAGCAGTTTTCCTTATCCAAATCCTCTGATGTCATGAAAAATTTTCTTAAAAAACAACTTGCATGGCTGACCGACCAAGCATTGTGCCTGTCGGTATCCTTCCTCACCGGCGTTCGCCCCAAAAGCCCGCGCGAGCTGGCGTTCAATCCGCAGCAGAAAGTGTATTACGCCAATCACGGCAGCCACGGCGATTTTTTGCTGGTGTGGATTTCCCTGCCGCGCCGCTGGCGGCTTTCGACGCGTCCCGTTGCCGGCTCGGATTACTGGCTGACCAACAAACTCAAACGTTTCATCATCCAAAACGTCTTCAACGCGCTCTTGATTCCGCGCCACAGCGACAATCCGCAGTCGATTACCGAACAGATGAACCACGCGCTCCAAGCGGGCGATTCGCTGATTATCTTCCCCGAAGGCACTCGCAATACGGACGAAAATGAAATTCTGCTCCCTTTCAAATCAGGCATTTACCATCTGGCAAAAAGCAAGCCCGACACCGAGTTTGTGCCAATATGGATAGACAACATCAACCGCGTCCTGCCCAAAGGCAAAGTGCTGCCCGTGCCGCTGTTGTGCGAAGTCCACATCGGCGAACCGCTGATCCTGCGCGAAGATGAAGACAAAGACACTTTCCTGACACGCACCCGCGAAGCCTTGCTGGCATTGAGGTCGTCTGAAAACGAGTGCAACGAGTTTCACCAAAACGAGTGTAACGAGTCTCAACAAAACAAAGGAGCTGCATCGTGAGCTTTGTTAACACGTCCAGCCAAATCATTACCGAACAAACCGCCGCCCATCTGACCCCGCAGGCAGGCTATATCTTTACCGGCGTATTTGCCATATTGATTTTCGCCAGCATCGTCGGGCAATGGCTGAAACGCAAAAACGGCGCAGACAATGCCACCATCTCCAACCTCAACGCCCGCATTTACGCTTGGTGGCTGATGACGCTGGTGTTGCTGGTCGCATTTTGGTTCGGCAAAACGGGGACGGTGGCGCTGTTTTTCCTGATTTCGTTTGCCGCCTTGCGCGAATTTATGACCCTCGTCTATCGCCGCCGCAGCGATTATTACAGCATGGTAGTGTGTTTCTACCTGCTGCTGCCGGTGCAATATTATTTCGTCTATGACGGCTGGTATGGCATGTTCAGCATTTTCATCCCCGTGTACGGGTTTTTGGTATTGCCGATTATCGCCAGCCTGAGCGGTCAAACCGCCCATTTCCTCGAACGCGCCGCCAAAACGCAATGGATGTCGATGATCTGCATCTTCTGCCTTTCACACGTTCCCGCCTTGATGTTCCTGAATTTGGACGATTTCGACAGCAGCGGCAATATCCTGCTGCTGATGTTTCTGATTTTCGTGGTGCAGGCTTCGGACGTGCTGCAATACGTTTGGGGCAAACTGGTCGGCGGTGCCAAAATCATGCCGTCACTTTCTCCGTCTAAAACCATATCCGGCACGGTCGGCGGCATTTTGTCTGCCACCGCGCTCGCCGCGCTGCTGTCGCCGATAACGCCGTTTAGCCACGGACAAGCCGCCGCTATCGGTTTCGTCGTCTGCCTGATGGGTTTCTTCGGCGGGCTGGTGATGTCCGCCATCAAACGCGACTACGGCGTCAAAGACTGGGGCAACATGATACGCGGCCACGGCGGTATGCTCGACCGCGTGGATTCCATCTGCTTCGCCGCACCCGTGTTCTTCCACATTGTCCGGTATTATTGGAACGGTTGAATCTGCTGTTGATCGTTCTGCTTGAGGCCATGCGAAAAGGTCGTCTGAAAACCGTTTTCAGACGACCTTTTGTCTTTGCCGCACACTATTTCACAATATCCGACAGCGGCCAGCGCGGTTTGACGTTGAACGCACCCGCGGGTTGCCGCTCCTGCAGCCTCATTGCGCCGGCGAAGGCAATCATCGCGCCGTTGTCGGTGCAGTATTCCATGGGCGGGAAGCAGACTTTGATTTTTTCTTCCTTAGGCTTGGGTTTGCCTTTTTTAGACGGCTGTTTGACGCTTAAGCGGGAAAATTCGTCGCGCAGCTTCCAGTTTGCACCGACGCCGCCCGCGACGACCAAAGTTCTGAATCCGGTATCCAACAAGGCTTTTTTGGCTTTGGCGGCGAGGACGTCGATCACCGCGTCTTGAAACGCGCGGCAGATGTCGTTGCGCGTTTGCTCGGGAATTTCGCCATCGTTTTCGGCGCGGACTTTTTCGACGGCGGTCAGCACGGCGGTTTTCAAACCGGAGAAGCTCATCTGCAAATCGTGCGAATGGAGCATGGGGCGCGGGAACGAGAAGGCATCGGGGTTGCCCTGCTTTGCGAGTTCGGACAGCTTTGCGCCGCCGGGGTAGGGCAGCCCTAAGAGTTTGGCGGTTTTGTCGAATGCCTCGCCCGCCGCGTCATCGACGCTTTCGCCCATCAGCGTGTAATCACCGATGCAGCGCACCGCCATAAACTGCGTATGCCCGCCCGAAACCAGCAGGGCGACGAACGGAAATTCGGGTTTGTCGTCCGCCAAAAGCGGGGAGAGCAAATGGCCTTCGAGATGGTGGATGGGAATGACGGGTTTGTTCAAGGCAAACGCCAAGGCGTTGGCGTAGCCCGAACCCGCCAGAAGCGCGCCGCCTAAGCCCGGTCCTTGGGTGTAAGCGACGGCATCGATGTCGTCATAGGAAACGCCCGCTTCCTGCAAACAGCCTTGCGTCAGCGGGACGACGCGGCGGATGTGGTCGCGGCTGGCAAGTTCGGGGACAACGCCGCCGTATTCGGCGTGCATCGCCATTTGGGTGTGAAGATGGTGCGCCAACAGGCCGCGTTCGGTGTCGTAAAGCGCAACGCCCGTTTCATCGCAGGATGATTCGATTCCGAGTACCAACATGGTTTGAGGTCGTCTGAAAATAAGGATGCGGTATTTTAACGGATTTCGGGCCGTGTTCGCAGTCCATTGCTTGTTCTCCATAACGAAAAGGTCGTCTGAAACCCAAAAATCAGGTTTCAGACGACCTTTTGTCAACGTTTCTATCAGAAGCGGTAATTCACGCCCAAGGCGAACTCGCGGCCGCGTTCGTAGAAGGGAGTGCGTCCGTTGCCGTCGGGGAAGCGTTGGCTGTGCGAACGGTATTGCTTGTTGCCGATATTGTTGACGGCGAAGTTGACGTTCAGGTTGTCTTTTTTCAGCGGCTGCCAGTTGGCGTAGATGTCGTGTACGCCGTAGCCTGATTTCTTGCCGTGTATCGTGCCTTGTCCGCGGGCGACGTCGGTGTATTTCACGCTTTGGGCGTAGCGGCCGCGCCAGCCGATTTCGAGTTTGGGGTTTTCAAACTGGTAAGACAGTCCGGTCAGCCATTGGCGGCCGGTGTTCCAGAAGGTGAACGAGCTTTCGTGGTCTTCCGCTTGAATCGGGCTTTCGCCGTAGTACATTTCGCCGTTCAGGCGGGGTTTGACGTAGGACACGCCGGCACGCGCGGTCAAGCCACCCCAGCGGTAGGATGCGTCAAGTTCGTAGCCGTAGGTTTTGAGCGTGCCGCCGTTGTAAATCTTGCCGCGTTCGGTGATGGAGGCGGTGTTGTTGTTGATTTTTGCCCAACGATAGACGATGAGGTCTTTGATGCGTTGGTGGAACACGCTGCCGCTGACGTTGAAGTTGTCGTTGCGCCATTTGAAGCCCAATTCGGCACGGCGGGCGGTTTCGGCTTTGAGGTTGCTGTCCAAATCGGCGGCGGCGCCCGCGCGTTCGTTAGCCAACAGGGCTTCGTTCAGGCGGGGCGCGCGGCTTGCCTGATTGAGGTTTGCCAAGAGGGAGAAGTTGTCATTGATGTCCCAAATCGCGCCGATGCTGGGGTTGAGCTGGCCATGCGACGCGCTTTGTTTGCTGGCGGCGTTGTATTTGAAATGGTCGTAACGCAGGCCGGTCGTCAGGGTAACGGGGTGCAGGTTCCAAATGCCTTCCGCGTACACGCCGTATTCGGCTTTTTTCTCTTTGTCGCGGTCATACAGGCCGAGAATCTTCAGCCACGCGCCTTTGTCGGACGGTTCGGAGGTTTCGTGGCGGTAGTTGACGCCGTATTTCACCATGTGTCCGTCGCCGAAGGAGCTGGCGAGGTTCAGGTTGGCGCCGGTCGCTTTGATTTTGCTTAACTCAAGCTGGCCGAGGGGAACGCCGCCTTGCGCCGTGCCGGAGGCGTGGGCTTTCGGGGAAGGCGCGCCTTTAGGCGGCTTGGTGTCGTCGGTGTTGATTTGGAAGACGTTGGCGTCGATTTTGTCGAGGAAGCCGACGTTGCGGCCGCGGTATTCCAGATTGTAGGATTGTTCTTTTTGATAAGTGCCGTCCACGCCGACATAGCTGTCAACGTTTTGGAACTCGGCTTTGTCGGTGCGGTTGCCTTTTTGGTATTCCTGACGATAGGTCAGGCGGATGCCGTGGTCGTCGTTGAAGTCGTAGCCGATTTTGGCGAGGTAGCTGTGCTGTTTCAGACGACTGCCGCGGTTGACATTGCCGTTGCCGTCTTTGTAGTCGCGGTTGTTGAGGAAGTTGCCTGCAAACAGGGCATCGAAGCCGTTTTGATAGCCGTAAACCGCCGCGTTGCCGGTTGAGCCTTTATTGCTGCTCAAGCCCGCGCCGAGTTTGAAGCCGAAAGGTTTGCCGTCGGTCAGCAGGTCTTTCGCGTCAACCGTTGTCACGCGGATGGTACCGCCGACCGCGCCCAAGCCCGCGCTCGCCGCGCCCGTGCCTTTTTCGACGTTGATGCTTTTCACCAAAGCGGGGTCAAGCTGGAAGCGGCTTTGGTGGTGGAAGATTTTGGTGGATTGGCTGGTGCCGTCCACTTCCAGATTAATCTTGTCTTCGCCGACGCCGCGGATGCTGTAAAACTGCGCCACGCCGTTGCCGCCGCCGACATCCATGCCGATTTGGTCTTTCATGACTTGTTTCAAATCGGTCGAAGTTTCGCGGTCAAGCTGGTTGCGGGTAACACGGGTCGGTACGGCAGTACCGGTAACGACGACTTCTTTCAGTTCGGCAGTTGCTTCGGGGCGAACGTTGTCTGCATGGGCAAAACCTGAAGACAGTGCCAGCACCATGATGCTGAAACGGAAGGCGGGGGAATGGGGGGATTTCATGTTCTTCCTCTAGATGGGTGATTAAGGGGTATTGCGTTAAATCAAGAGTGTATATTCTAATATTTTTTGATAATGATTTGCAAACAATATACATTACTCCGAGAATATTAATCATATTTTCAGAGACCTACATTTATTGATGCTCTTTAAACGAATGTGGCAGAAGCCGGATTTTCGGAAGGGCTGGCGATATTTTTGCTGCGACGTCGCGTTGTTTGATGGCTTGGGCAGGGACGGCGGGGATGGGAAACTTGTGTTTTAGGAAGAGGGGGGTGTGATGCGGATATTTGGATGGAGGGATGGAACATAGAAAAAGGTCGTCTGAAACCCTGATTTGTGGTTTCAGACGACCTTTTGTGTGCTTAGTCTGCTTTGAGCAGCCTTTTATCCAATTGCGCCTGTATCAGCAGGCCGTGGGCGAAGTTGCGGCTGTCGGCGAGGATGAGTTTGCCGCCGTAGCGTTTGGCGATGGCGTCGGCGATGGAGAGTCCGAGTCCGGTGCCTTGCTGTTCCGTGCCGAGTATGCGGTAGAAGGCATCGGTTACGCGGCTACGTTCGGCGGCGGGGATGCCGGGGCCGTCGTCTTCCACCCAGATGGTGAGGGTGGTCGGGGTCTCGCTGAAACCTATGTCGATGCGGCCGCCTGCGGGGGTGTAGCGGATGGCGTTGTCGGTGAAGGTTTTGATGAGGGTGTAGAT
>CAUOMQ010000116.1:0-8824 GCA_963456805.1 uncultured Neisseria sp.
TCGGTTCCGTACTATCTGTACTGTCTGTGGCTTCGTCGCCTTGTCCTGATTTAAAGTTAATCCACTATATCAGAAACAGGTCGTCTGAAAAGGTTATGTGTTTGAGGGTTTTATGCCTTGCCAAAATTCCCTGACGCTTTGGAGTTGGTTGTAGGCTGTCAGGTCGATTTGCAGGGGGGTGATGGTGATGAATCCTGCTTCGCACTCTCCAAAGTCGGTGCCTTTCTCTTGGTCGGAAATGTTGCCGACCGGCCCTATCCAGTAAATCGGTTCTCCGCGCGGATTGTGCATGGGGACGATACTTTGCTCGTGGTGTCTTCTGCCCAATCGCGTAATTTTAATGCCCTGTATGTCTTCAGGCATGACTGCGGGGATATTGATATTCCACAGGATAGGCTCTTTAGGAGGATTTTTTAACAAATATTCTAGCAACATCCAAACGGATTTTTCAGCGGTTTTCCAATAGCGGCCGCGTGAATCATTCAATGAAAAAGCGATGGCGGGAATGCCCATCAGATAGGCTTCGGTTGCTGCGGCGACTGTACCTGAGTAGAGGGTATCATCTCCCATGTTGGCGCCATTGTTTATTCCGGATAAAACCAAATTGGGTTTGAAATCGGGCAGGGCGTGTTGTCCGACATGGATACAGTCGGTTGGCGTTCCGCTGACATAGTAAAAACCGTTTGAGGCTTCTTTTATTTGCAGCGGGCGGTCAAGTGTTAAAGAATTGCTGACGCCGCTGCGGTCGCGTTCGGGTGCAACTACGCGGACATTGGCAAATTCTGCTGCAACGCGTGCCAAAATAGCAATGCCGGGGGCTAGGTAGCCGTCGTCGTTGGAAATTAAGATATTCATAATTGTATCCGTAACATAATCTGGGCAGTCTAACGGTTGATGATAAAGTTTGTCTATTTTTCAGATGATTTTATGTATGTGGCGAATTGAGGGTCGTCTGAAAGAGAGAGTTCATACAATTTGCTTTATAACAATATTTGAAGTCGTGCGGTGAGAGGGAATTTTTGTAAAAGAAGGGGTGATTTATTTCTTATCAGATAATCCGCAATGCATTACAATAACAAATCGTAATCCTTATTTACAAACTACTTTCGGGAGTTATTGAAATGCGCCGTTTTTCTTATCTAATCGCTTTGTCTTCAGTATTAGCCATTTCTGCATGTGCTAGTAACCAATCAAAATCGGAGTCTTCTGCCGGAAATTCAGGCTCGGCTTCATCTCATGAACAACATGCCGGGAAAGATTCAGGAGCATGCCGCAGTGTGGGTGAAGGGCATAAAGTGAATGGCAAAGGAAAAAATGACGTTTATATGTGTAAGGCAAGTGTTGCACTGAATTCCGATGAAGCGAAATCTGTTTTGAATCCTAATATCAAAGTTTCTTACGGCAGCACCGGTAATACCACTTTGGTCTCCCGTCAAATTGCCAACATGGTCGGTAAAAGTCCGGAGGAGTCCTGCCAACGTGCTTTCTTGAGTACAGTGAAACGCTTCCAAAGCACTGCGGTACAAAGAAAAGCGAAATCCGTACGCTTAGCCAGCTATTTTGACAAAAAAACCGTTGGCGGCAATGAGTATGAATGCCATGTTGCTACTTGGAACAGCCGAGTGGTTTTAAAAGGAAGCTTGCATTAAAAGTGTGACGACCAAGTTACGGTTTGGCGGTAATTTGGTCTAACTGTTATCTTTAAATGGTAGCTTAATGCTTGCAATGTGTTGAAATGAGCCGGTGGGTATATGCTGCCGGCTCATTTTGGTTTTAGAAAATTTTGTTTTGGATGTCCGATGAAGAAGCATTTGTATTGCCTGCTCGGAGATAAGCTACTTGCCGAAACTTATTGTGATGATTCTTTAAGTCAACATGATAGGCAGAGGATAGCCCAATCACCGCAATTGTCGGAAAGAATAGATTGGAAAGTCAGTCGCGTCCTGAAACAAAAATCAAAACATCCAATCGTTTCGCTCAGCCATAGTCACGGCATTGCTGCGGTGTTGTGTACATCAAATAGTCTGTCCGCCGGTGTGGATGTTGAGAAAATCCGTTTTCGTGATTTTCAGGCGTTGGCTGAGTGGGTATGTGCTGAGTGGGAAAAGGAATATTTGGCATCCAGAGATTGGGATAAGGAAGAATTTTATCGACTGTGGTGCATTAAAGAAGCACTGTTGAAGGCGGCGGATTTGGATTTTCCCGAGGATATGCGCAAGGTTGGCTATCGATTTACGGCAGATGGAAAAAAGGGAATACAGGTGTGCGGATGTTCGGATTGGCATGGAATGACAGCGATGTTGTCTGATGGATTTGCTGTTGCCTGTGTTTGGCAGGGGAATGATGTTGAAGTTTATCTGGAATGTCACGGCGGGATAAATAAGGATGATTTGATGAGGATAGAGGTCGTCTGAAAACAGAATATTTTCAGGCAGCATTGTATGCTTGTGACAGGCTTGAATTTCGGTTATAATCCGACGCTTTCAACCTTGCCTTTTGCTTTCGCATGGCAAAAGGCTGTATTTAATCATCCATAAGGAGATAACATGCGTCATTATGAGATCGTGTTTATCGTTCATCCTGATCAAAGCGAGCAAGTGCCTGCTATGGTTGAACGTTACAAAACCATGATTGCCGAAGCCGGCGGCAAAATCCACCGCTTGGAAGACTGGGGCCGCCGTCAACTGGCTTACCCGATTAACAAAATCCACAAAGCGCACTATGTTTTGATGAACATCGAAACTACTCCTGAAGTAGTTGAAGAGCTGGAAACCGCTTTCCGCTTTAACGATGCCGTACTGCGCCATCTGACCATCAAAACAAAACATGCTGTAACCGAAGCCTCTCCTATGCTGGGCGGCGAAAAAGCAAAAAACTTGCTGAACGGTGCGGCTGAAGAAGTTGCAGCAGCCGAATAAGATTGGATAATCTTACAAAGCTTACCGCCCTAATTTACAAGGTTGAATCCTTGAGATATACGCCGGCAGGAATCCCTGTTTTGGATATTATGTTAAAGCATGAATCTTGGCAGGAAGAAAACGGGCAAAAATGCCTGGTCAGTTTTGAAATTCCCGCGCGTATTTTAGGTAAGCAGGCTGAAGAATGGCAGTATCGGCAAGATACGATGGTTGAAGCAGAAGGCTTTCTCGCACAGCGAAGCAAACGCTTCCCAAGGCCGATACTCCGCATACAGAACATTAAAGAATATAAAGGTTAAACGACAATGGCTCGTCAATCATTCAAACGTAGAAAATTCTGCCGCTTTACGGCTGAAAAAATCCAAGAAGTCGATTATAAACAAGTTGATCTGCTGAAAGACTTCATTTCTGAAAACGGCAAAATCATCCCTGCCCGCATCACCGGCACCAAAGCGCATTACCAACGCCAATTGGCTACTGCAGTCAAACGCGCACGTTTCTTGGCTCTGTTGCCTTACACCGATCAACACAAATAATTTTGGAGTTTAAATCATGCAAATTATTCTGTTAGAGAAAATCGGCGGTTTGGGCAACCTGGGCGACATCGTTACCGTGAAAAACGGTTACGCCCGCAACTTCCTGATTCCTGCCGGCAAAGCCAAACGCGCTACTGAAGCCAACATGAAAGAATTCGAAGCACGCCGTGCCGAATTGGAAGCCAAACAAGCCGAAATCTTGGCCGATGCTAAAGCACGTCAAGAAAAACTGGACGGTCAAACCATCACTATCGCTCAAAAAGCCGGTGTGGACGGTCGTCTGTTCGGTTCCGTTACCAATGCCGACATCGCTGCTGCGATTGTTGCTTCAGGCGTTGAAGCTGCAAAATCCAACGTCCGCCTGCCTAACGGCCCTCTGAAAGCCGTAGGCGAGTACGAAGTTGAGGTGGCTCTGCACACTGACGCTGTTGCTGCGATTACCGTTGCTGTTGTTGCGGCTGCCGAGTAATAGACAGTCCTAAAAGGTCGTCTGAAAGGAAAGGGAATGTATATTCCTACCGTCTTTCAGACGACCTTTTTGCATAATTAAGACTGCTTCCTTAGTGACTATAAATCCAGATATGAAAAAACTTATTCCTTCTCTTGCGATATCAACTGCGTTGCTGCTTGTTGCTTGCAATACAACCAAAACAAACGTTGAGTCTGCTAAAACGGTTGAGCCGATCAATCAAAGCAAAAACCAGCGTCCTGCTTTTGATTCTGCTGCGGAATCGGTTGCCAGCAGCGGCTTTAATGCCAATACCAATGTCCGCCAGTTTATCCGTTATGAGGCAGCGAAAAAGCAGTTTACAGAAGCCGAGCTGCAAAACTTTTTTAATGGCGTGGTTTATAAGGGCAATATCATCAATATCATGTACCGCCCGTCAACTTCCCGCCCTTGGTATGAATTCCGTACAGGCAACTCCGGCGCGACGAAATTTAACGGCGGCAAACAGTTTTACGCTGCCAACCGTGCCGTTATCGATGATGTGGCACGCAAATACGGCGTACCTGCCGAGCTGATTGTGGCGATTATCGGCATTGAAACCAACTACGGTAAAAACACGGGCAGCTTCCGCGTTGCCGATGCTTTGAGTACCTTGGGTTTTGATTATCCGCGCCGCGCCGAATTTTTCCAAAACGAGCTGATTGAGCTTTTGCTGATGGCGAAAGAAGAAAAAGAGAACGTTTTTGATTTCAAAGGCAGCTATGCGGGTGCAATGGGTATGCCGCAATTCATGCCTTCGAGCTATCGCAAATGGGCGGTCGATTATGATGGCGACGGACACCGCGATATTTGGAACAATATCGGCGACGTTGCCGCTTCTGTTGCCAATTATATGAAACAACACGGCTGGAAAACAGGCGGCAAAATGATTGTTCCCGTCAATCTGACAATTACGCCTGATTTAAAAGCCATCATTGATGAAAAAACCGCATTGAACCGTACCGTTGCCGATTTCAAAGCAATGGGCGTGGTTCCGCAAAAAGCGGTTGCCGACAATGAGAAAGCCGTTTTATTCAGCTTGGAAACCAGTCCGGGCGTATTTGAATATTATCTCGGTCTGAATAATTTCTATACGGTTTGGCAGTATAACAACAGCCGGATGTATGTTACCGCCGTGCGCGACATTGCGAATGCAATCAACAACAACGGTTTGTAATGTTCAAAAACCACCTTCTCCAAGGTGGTTTTTTATTTGAGGGCCTGAAACAAAACCACTCCAAATTCAAGCAATCAAGCGGATTTTCATGCCGTAACGCTTTTTGCCATGTCCCGATACAAACTGCCCACCGCGCGCAGGCGATAAAAATGCGTTACCTTCGGCGGTAGGCTCGGCGCAGGTGTATTGTCCGTTGCGGTCGCTCCAAAGCGCGTAAACGGGCAGGTTTTGCGTTCGGATGTCGAGTTTCAGTCCGTCAAACGCAACATGTGTATCCGATGGTGAAGCGACAAATTCCGTGTGTGCGATATAGTCGGCGTCGTAGGGCGCGCCGTTGAAATCGAATTGTGTGCCGACGGCGGGGAAATAGGGATGGAAACCGGGCGAAGTGCGCACGGGCGCGTCGCCGTAATTGCAGACGGTCAATGTAGCGACTGCTTCGTTTTCGTTTGGCAGGCTGTAATCCAGCAGCCATTCGACGTTTTCGTAGCCCTTTGCCGTACTGATTAATCTCAAGCCGACATCCGATTCGTTTTGATAACGGATTTGCCAAGTAGAGGTTCTGCCGAAACCGTGTTGCGCCAAATGGTTTTTACTGTCCGGCCCGAACTGCGGCAGGCAGACGTGCATCCCGCCGCGTAATTTTGTGTCAGTACCGACTTGGACGCTGGTTTTTGGGAATAACACTTCCCGACCGTGTAAAACCAAGTTGTCCACATATGCGCCCAGGGTGTTTATCTGCATGGATGCGGAATGGTTTCGTAAGATGATTTCAGACATAGTGATTTGTTCTTCAAGATATTCTAGATTTTGTAATATTCTAACGATTATACACGCGCCTTTCCCGATATGCAGACAGAAAATCCTTAATAAAAATCAAAAAAATGCTAAAATACCCGTCATCTTCCAAGGTCGTCTGAAAGGCGTTCAACCACTTTTCAGACGACCTTCCGATTTATTTCCAGCAGAGAAAACCTTATGGCTTATCAAGTTCTTGCCCGTAAATGGCGTCCGAAAACCTTTGCCGATTTAGTCGGTCAGGAACACGTCGTCAAAGCCTTGCGCAACGCGCTGGACGAAGGCCGCCTGCACCATGCCTACCTGCTGACCGGTACGCGCGGGGTGGGGAAAACCACCATCGCCCGTATTCTGGCGAAAAGCCTGAACTGCGAAAACGCGCAACACGGCGAACCTTGCGGCGTGTGCCAAAGCTGTACGCAAATCGACACCGGACGCTACGTTGACCTGCTGGAAATCGACGCCGCTTCCAATACCGGCATCGACAACATCCGCGAAGTATTGGAAAACGCCCAATACGCGCCGACCGCCGGCAAATACAAAGTCTATATCATCGACGAAGTGCATATGCTCTCCAAAAGCGCGTTCAACGCGATGCTGAAAACGCTGGAAGAGCCGCCCGAACACGTCAAATTCATCCTTGCGACCACCGATCCGCACAAAGTCCCCATTACCGTTTTGAGCCGCTGCCTGCAATTTGTCTTGCGCAACATGACTTCGCAACAGGTTGCCGACCACCTTGCCCATGTTTTAAACAACGAAAACATCGCCTACGAACCCGCCGCCCTGCAACTCTTGGGCCGTGCCGCCGCAGGCTCGATGCGCGATGCCCTGAGCCTGCTCGACCAAGCCATCGCCATGGGTTCGGGCAGCGTTGCCGAACAAGACGTCCGCCAAATGATAGGCGCGGTGGACAAGCAATATCTGTACGAACTGCTGGCGGGTATCGTCAACCAAGACGGCGAAGCCCTGCTGGCGAAAGCGCAGGAAATGGCGGCGCGCGCCATCGGCTTTGACAGCGCGTTGAGCGAACTTGCCATGCTGTTGCAACGCCTCGCCTTGATACAGGCGGTTCCTTCCGCTTTGGCAAACGACGACCCTGAGCGCGAAACCCTGTTGCAACTGAGCCAGGCACTCAGCGGCGAACAAATCCAGCTTTATTATCAATGTGCTATCCATGGCAAACAGGATTTGAGCCTTGCGCCCGACGAATACGCCGGCTTCGTCATGACCCTGTTGCGTATGCTTGCGTTTGCGCCGCTGGCAGCGGATGCGCATGACGTTGGCGGACATATTGAAAATACCGAGCTGCATTCTGCCGAAACGGGTGTCCATACCGCAAAAAAGCCTTTGCAACTTCCCCAGTCTGAAGCCGCCAACCCGCCCGTTCAGACGACCTCCACGCCTGCAAAGTCGTCTGAAAACAAGGTTGCCGAAACGGTTCCGACTCAAGGAAACAACGACGTTCCACCTTGGGAAGACGCGCCGAGCGAGGCAGAAACCGTAACGGACACGCCCGCCCAAACGGCGGATGCGAGCGTTCAGACGACCTCTGACGCAGCAGAGACAAACACTCCGTACGCAAATAAAGCAGAAACGCCGTTTCAGACGACCCCTCAAGCCGAAACGTCGTCTGAAAACCAAGTTTCCGATAACAAGGCAGCAAACAACGAAACCGATATTTCCTTGCCTGAGACGTCGTCTGAAAACCCCATTCAGACGACCCCGATTGAAGAAGCCGTGGATGCAGAATCGTTTGCGCATGAAGCTTCCGCAGAGCCTTTCTACGATTACGGTTCGCCCGAGCATGACTACCCCGTAGCGGATAGCGCGGAAATGCCCCCGCCGCCGGATTGGGAACACGCCGTCCCTGCCGATACGGCAGAAGCAGAATCGGAAGCCGAAGAAGACGGCGACGACGACGAAGACACGCAGTTCGCCCCGCTGCCCGAGTTTTCCACCGAAAATTGGGCGGCAATCGTCCAACACTTCGCCCGCAAGCTCGGCGCCGCGCAAATGCTGGCGCAACACGCCGCATGGACGCACTACGACGCAGGCAGCCATCTGATGATGCTGTCGCTGACCGACGAAGCGCGCGCCACTGCCAACAAAGAGCGGCTCGACAAAATCAAAAACACGCTTGCCGAAGCCTACGGCCTGCCGTTGAAATTGCAAACCGAACCGTGGCGCGACGATGCGGGCTGGGAAACCCCGACCATGCGCCGCCAACGCCTCCAGCTTGAAGGCAGGCAGCAGGCACAGGATTTGCTCGAAGCCGACGAAACCGCGCGTCAGGTTTTAAAAGTTTTCGAAGCCCAATGGCAGCCCGATTCTTTGGAACTGGCGGAGCAGGCGGAATAACGGCAATCGAGAATTTCCGTTTCCCTTCGGATACATAAACATTCAGGTCGTCTGAAAACCGTCAACCCGCTTTCAGACGACCCTTTACACCAAACGGTATGACCCCATCACCTTAACGATTCAACCACAGGAGTTTTAAATATGTTCGGAAAAGCCGGATTAGGCGGCCTGATGAAACAGGCGCAGCAAATGCAGGAAAACATGAAAAAAGCGCAAGCGAAACTTGCCGAGACCGAAGTAGAAGGCGAAGCAGGCAACGGCTTGGTTAAGGTCGTGATGACCTGTGCCCACGTCGTGCGCAAACTCGAAATCAGCCCCGACTTGATTCAAGAAGCCGCAGACGACAAAGAAATGCTCGAAGATTTGGTGCTCGCCGCCATCAACGCCGCTTCTGAAAAAGCCGAAGAAACCACCAACAAAACCATGGGCGCATTTACCCAAGGCCTGCCCGCAGGCATGGGCGACTTCTTCCGCTAAACCCGCGCCGCAAAGCAAATATATAGTGGATTAAATTTAAATCAGGACAAGGCGACGAAGCCGCAGACAG
>CAUOMQ010000117.1:0-8713 GCA_963456805.1 uncultured Neisseria sp.
GCCCAAGGTAGGCTTTGCCGTGGAATCGTTGAAAAACGCGATGAAGTGGGACGAAACGCGTTTCGGTTTGGAATACGACTTGGATATTTTCATGGTCGTCGCCGTGGGCGATTTCAATATGGGCGCGATGGAAAACAAGGGTTTGAACATCTTTAACACCAAGTTCGTCCTTGCCGACAGCCGCACCGCCACCGATACCGATTTCGAAGGCATCGAATCCGTGGTCGGACACGAATATTTCCACAACTGGACGGGCAACCGCGTCACCTGCCGCGACTGGTTCCAGCTTTCGCTGAAAGAAGGGCTGACCGTGTTCCGCGACCAAGAATTTTCCGGCGACCGCGCCAGCCGCGCCGTGCGCCGCATCGAAAACATCCGCCTGCTGCGCCAGCACCAGTTCCCCGAAGATGCAGGCCCGACCGCCCATCCGGTGCGCCCCGCCAGCTATGAGGAGATGAACAATTTCTACACCATGACCGTTTATGAAAAAGGCGCGGAAGTGGTGCGGATGTATCACACCCTGCTCGGCGAAGAGGGCTTCCAGAAAGGCGTGAAGCTCTATTTCCAACGCCACGACGGGCAGGCCGTTACCTGCGACGATTTCCGCGCGGCGATGGCGGACGCGAACGGCATCAATCTCGACCAGTTCGCCTTGTGGTACAGCCAAGCGGGTACGCCCGTTTTGGAAGCGGAAGGTCGTCTGAAAAACAATATTTTCGAGTTGACCGTCAAACAAACTGTGCCGCCCACGCCTGATATGGCGGACAAGCAGCCGATGATGATTCCGGTCAAAATCGGGCTGCTGAACCGCAACGGCGAAGTGGTGGCATTCGATTATCAGGGCAAACGCGCGACCGAAGCTGTGTTGCTGCTGACCGAAGCCGAACAGACCTTCCCGCTCGAAGGCGTAACCGAAGCCGTCGTTCCCTCGCTGCTGCGCGGGTTCAGCGCGCCGGTGCATCTGAACTATCCGTACAGCGACGACGACCTGCTGCTCCTGCTTGCCCACGACAGCGATGCCTTCACGCGTTGGGAAGCTGCCCAAACGCTCTACCGCCGTGCCGTCGCCGCCAACCTTGCCGCGCTTTCAGACGGCGTCGAGCTGCCGAAACACGAAAAACTGCTTGCCGCCGTTGAAAAAGTCATTTCAGACGACCTCTTGGACAACGCCTTTAAAGCCCTGCTTTTGGGCGTGCCGTCTGAAGCCGAGCTGTGGGACGGTGCGGAAAACATCGACCCGCTGCGCTACCATCAGGCGCGCGAAGCCTTGTTGGACACGCTTGCCGCCCACTTCCTGCCGAAATGGCACGAATTGAACCGTCAGGCGGCGAAGCAGGAAAACCAAAGCTACGAATACAGCCCCGAAGCCGCCGGCTGGCGCACGTTGCGCAACGTCTGCCGCGCCTTCGTCCTGCGCGCCGACCCCGCGCACATCGAAACCGTTGCCGAAAAATACGGCGAAATGGCGCAAAACATGACCCACGAATGGGGCATCCTGTCCGCCGTCAACGGCAACGAAAGCGATACGCGCAACCGCCTGCTGGCGCAGTTTGCCGACAAGTTTTCAGACGACGCGCTGGTCATGGACAAATATTTCGCCCTCGTCGGCTCAAGCCGCCGCAGCGACACCCTGCAACAGGTTCAAACCGCCTTGCAGCATCCGAAATTCAGCCTCGAAAACCCTAACAAAGCCCGCTCGCTTATCGGCAGCTTCAGCCGTAACGTCCCGCATTTCCACGCGCAAGACGGCAGCGGCTACCGCTTCATCGCCGACAAAGTCATCGAAATCGACCGCTTCAACCCGCAGGTCGCCGCCCGTCTGGTGCAGGCGTTCAACCTCTGCAACAAGCTCGAGCCGCACCGCAAAAACTTGGTGAAACAAGAATTGCAGCGCATTCGGGCGCAGGAAGGATTGTCGAAAGACGTGGGCGAAATCGTCGGCAAGATTTTGGATTGAGGTCGTCTGAAATGGTGATGAAAGTTATTGTAATGTGATAAAAAAGGTCGTCTGAAACTGTCATTTCAGACGACCTTTTGTGATGGACACATATTCTGCTTCGTCATAAAATGCCATCTGTTTATTATTGATTGAACGATGAGGCTAAAATGAAGAAATATATTCTTGCAGCGTGTGCATTATGGTTTGCAGGTCAAGCATTAGCCGCTGATTTTTCTGGAAATTGGGGGTATGAGCAAGAACTGGAAGATGGTATCTACGGTAAATATTTTAATATTAAACAATCACCGAAATACATTATTTCCGGAGAGTGGAATGAAGGCCGTTCGAATGGTCCGGGCGGCAGCGGCAAGGTAAAAGGCTATGTCAAACGCGGCAAACTGTATTTGAGCTATTGCAGCGAAGGCGACGATTCTTGGTACACGCATTGTCCGAAATATGAAAAAGACCGCGGATATTTCGTGCGGAGGAACGGACAGCTTGTCGAGTATTACAGTTTGCACGGAAAGCGCAATGCTTACAGAAAGGGCGATGTGTTCACCCGACAAAAAGAAAAAGCGGCCGACGCATCCGAATAAGCAAAAGGTCGTCTGAAAACCGACGGTAGCGGTTTCAGGCGGCTTTTTTCTATCAAATGTCATTTAATTTCTTGAATTTATAGTGGATTAAATTTAAATCAGAACAAGGCGACGAAGCCGCAGACAGTACAAATAGTACGGCAAGGCGAGGCAACGCCGTACTGGTTTAAATTTAATCCACTATACAATAAAACATCATTCAAGCCCCATCAGCCTTATAGGGCGGCCTTCCTTATCCCTTCATCAAAATGTGCTAAAATCCGCCTTTAAAAACTGCTGTTTCCTACCCATATCCCCTTCATGGACATTACTCAACAACCTTCAAACATCATCGTCGGGCTCTCCGGCGGTGTCGATTCCTCCGTAACCGCCGCCTTGCTCAAACAGCAGGGTTATCAAGTGCGCGGTGTGTTTATGCAAAACTGGGAGGACGACGACAATGACGAATATTGCAGCATCAAGCAAGACTCTT
Organism: uncultured Neisseria sp.; assembly: GCA_963456805.1. Taxonomy (GTDB): domain Bacteria; phylum Pseudomonadota; class Gammaproteobacteria; order Burkholderiales; family Neisseriaceae; genus Neisseria. The sequence goes on from CAUOMQ010000117.1 coordinate 3,008, forward strand.
TCGATGCCATTGCCGTCGCCGACATCATCGGCATAGACATCGACATCGTCAATTTTGCCGCCCAATACAAAGACAACGTATTCGCCTATTTCCTCAAAGAATACAGCGCGGGGCGCACGCCGAATCCGGATGTGTTGTGCAACGCGGAAATCAAATTCAAATGCTTTTTGGACTACGCCATAGAGCAAGGCGCAGATACCATTGCCACCGGACACTATGCGCGCAAAGAAGTCCGCAACGGCACTCATTACCTGCTCAAAGGTTTGGATCAAAACAAAGACCAAAGCTATTTCCTCTACCGCCTCAAGCCTTTCCAACTCGAGCGCGCGATTTTCCCGTTGGGCGATTTGGAAAAACCTGAAGTCCGCCGCCTTGCCACCGAATTCAATTTGCCGACTGCCGCCAAAAAAGACAGTACCGGCATCTGCTTCATCGGCGAACGTCCGTTCCGCGAGTTCCTGCAAAAATACCTGCCGACCAACAACGGCAAAATGGTGACGCCCGAAGGCAAAACCGTCGGCGAACACGTCGGGCTGATGTTCTACACGCTCGGACAGCGCAAAGGATTGGGCATTGGCGGTGCGGGCGAGCCGTGGTTTGTCGCCGCGAAGGATTTGACGAAAAACGAACTCATCGTCGTACAAGGTCATGACCATCCGCTGCTCTATACCCGCAGCCTCGTGATGAACGATTTGAGTTTCACGCTGCCCGAACGCCCGAAAGAAGGGCGCTACACCTGCAAAACCCGCTACCGCATGGCAGACGCGCCCTGTGAATTGCGTTATCTCGATGATGACACGGTCGAGCTGGTGTTCGACGAACCGCAATGGGCGGTAACGCCCGGTCAATCTGCCGTGCTGTACGACGGCGACGTCTGCTTGGGCGGCGGCATTATCATGTCCACCGACAAGCCCGTCATTATTACCGCTTGAATAAAAAAGATAAAAGGTCGTCTGAAAACTAATGCGGCAGGTTTGCTCCCGCCTTTTCAGACGACCTCAAGACAACCATAAAACCAACGAAACAAGATTATTTATATGGAAAAACTCTGGCTCAACAGCTACGAACAAGGCGTCAATGCCGAAATCGACATCACGCAATACAGCTCTATCAGCGACGTATTCCGTCAAAGCGTTGAAAAATTCGCGCATCAACCCGCGTTTCAAAACATGGGCAAAACGCTCACTTACGCCGAGGTCGGCAAGCTGGCGGAAAATTTCGCTTCCTATCTGCAAAACGTCCTGAAGCTGCCGCGCGGCGAACGCGTGGCGATTATGCTGCCCAACCTGCTGCAATACCCGATTGCGCTTTTCGGCATCCTGCAGGCGGGGCTGGTGGCGGTAAACACCAATCCGCTCTATACCCCGCGCGAGCTGGAGCATCAGTTGAAAGACAGCGGCGCGACCACCATCATCGTTTTGGAAAATTTTGCCAACACACTGGAGCTGGTGCTGCCGCGCACGCAAATCAAACACGTCATCGTCGCTTCTGTCGGAGAAATGTTCGGCTTCTTCAAAGGCACGCTGATAAATTTCGTGCTGCGCAAAATCAAAAAAATGGTGCCCGAATACCGCATTTCCGGCGCTATTCCTTTTCAGACGACCCTGAAAGAAGGTGCGGCGCATACCTTCCGCCCCGTTACCCTGACCCGCGAAGATACCGCGCTGTTGCAATACACGGGCGGCACGACCGGCGTCGCCAAAGGCGCCGTCCTCAGCCACGGCAATATCTGCGCCAATATGCTGCAGGCGAAAGAATGGATTAAAAACCAACTGCGCGAAGGCAAAGAAACCGTCATCGCCGCGCTGCCGCTTTACCACATCTTCGCCCTGACGGTGAACCTGATGATTTTCGCCAATACCGGTTCCAAAATCATCCTGATTACCAACCCGCGCGATATGAAAGGCTTTATCGGCGAACTCAAAAAAGAGCGCATCAGCGTTTTCATCGGCGTGAACACCTTGTTTAACGGAATGGTCAACCAACCCGATTTCGCCGCCGTCGATTTCTCCAATCTGCGCCTGACTTTGGGCGGCGGCATGGCGACTCAAAAAGCCGTCGCCGAAAAATGGAAAAAAATTACCGGTACGCCCATCGTCGAAGCCTACGGCCTGACCGAAGCCAGTCCCGGCGTGTGCTGCAATCCGCTCAATATCGAAGCGTACAGCGGCGGCATCGGATTGCCTGTTCCCTCCACCGAAGTCGAATTGCGCGATGCGGACGGTAAAGAAGTCGGCATCGGACAGCCGGGCGAACTTTGGGTGCGCGGCCCGCAAGTGATGAAAGGTTACTGGAATCGTCCCGAAGAAACCGCCAAAACCATAGACGCGCGCGGCTTTTTGGAAACCGGCGACATCGCCGTGATGGACGAAAAAGGCTGGCTGAAACTGGTTGACCGTAAAAAAGATCTCATCGTCGTTTCCGGTTTCAACGTTTATCCGAACGAAATCGAAGAAGTTATTTCACACAACGATAAAGTCATGGAAGTCGCCTGTATCGGCGTGCCCAACGAAAAAACAGGCGAAGCCCTCAAAGTCTTCGTCGTCAAAAAAGACCCAAGCCTGACCAAAGAGGAACTCATCGAATTCTGCCGTACCGAGCTGACCGCTTATAAAGTGCCGAAAGACATCGAGTTCCGCGACGAACTGCCCAAGTCCAACGTCGGCAAAATCCTGCGCCGCGAGCTTCGCGAACAAGCGCAAAACAAATAACACCGAAAGGTCGTCTGAAAAGCATCCCGCACCTTTCAGACGACCTTTAATCATCATGGAAACAAGATATGACCCATACCGTCCATCTTCAATTTGAAGACATCGACAACACCGTCCTCCAACGCCTCTGCGGCGCGCTCGACGGCAACCTCGAAGCCTTGGGCAAAGCCCTCGACATCCAAATCAGCCGCCGCTTCGAATACTTCACCTTCATGGGCGAACTCGCCCACGCCGGCCGCCGCGCCTTGCTCGCGCTCGCCGAAGCCGCCGAACAAGGCGATTTGGACGACAACGCCATCCGCCTTGCCGCCGTCGAAGCCAAAACCGCCGACGAGAAACACGAAGAAAAGCATCACGACCAACAATATTATTTCCGCACCAAACGCGGCAGCATAGGCGGGCGCACCCCGCGCCAAAACGGCTACATCCGCGCCTTGTTAAACCACGACGTCGTCTTCGGATTGGGCCCCGCGGGTACGGGCAAAACCTATCTCGCCGTTGCCGCCGCCGTCGATGCCATGGAAAAACACCAAATCGAGCGCATCGTCCTCGTCCGCCCCGCCGTCGAAGCAGGCGAAAAACTCGGCTTCCTGCCCGGCGATTTGGCGCAAAAAGTCGACCCCTACCTGCGCCCGCTTTACGACGCGCTCTACGACCTGATGGGCTTCGACCGCGTGACCAAACTGATGGAAAAAGGCCTGATCGAAATCGCCCCGCTCGCCTACATGCGCGGGCGCACGCTCAACGGCGCGTATGTGATTCTGGACGAAGCGCAAAACACCACGCCCGAACAGATGAAAATGTTCCTGACCCGCATCGGCTTCGGCGCGAAAGCCGTCATCACCGGCGATATTAGCCAAATCGACCTCCCGCGCAACATTAAATCCGGCTTGAAAGACGCCCGTGAAAAACTGCGCGACGTGGAAGGGCTGTATTTCCACACCTTCACCAGCGAAGACGTCGTCCGTCACCCACTGGTACAGAAAATTGTGGAAGCGTATGAAGCGGCAGAAGAGCAAGCCGAAGGAAGCAGCGCCACCGAACGGTAAACAATGAAGTTCAAAAAGGTCGTCTGAAAACCTGAAACATGGGTTTTCAGACGACCTTTTTCATATTTTATAATGGATTAACTTTAAATCAGGACAAGGCGAGGTAACGCCGTCCTGGTTTAAAGTTAATCCACTATATAAAGTCAAAATGGATGAAGCAGCCTATCTTGTTATGCCTTATTTTGTGCTGCCGAAAATTGGATATTGTTAACAATATTATCGAGTCTGAAATGCGGTCGTTGCTGTTTTTAAAGCATCAGCCTGATGATATAAAATTTCAGACGATTTTTTAAAAAACAAGGGCTTTAGTTTTAGTAGCCGATTTTGGCGGCGATATCGGACAACGGGGTATCAGGTTTCAGAGGTCGTCTGAAAATAAATTCATATATAAATTAATCAATTTTAAAAATACTGACTACATGCTATTACATTTCATTTGGAAATTGGTTATAGTTACGACTGTGAAGCCCTTAAATTTCAACCAGACATAAGAAGGAAGAGAAATGTCCCAATCCGCCGCAAAAGAAACCCTTAATCCTTTCGAAATCGCACGCAAACAGGTCAAAACCGCCTGCGACCGGCTCAATGCCGACCCTGCGGTGTATGAAATCCTGAAAAGCCCGCAACGCGTTTTGGAAGTTACCTTCCCCGTCAAACTCGACAACGGCACGGTCAAAACCTTCACTGGCTACCGTTCGCAACACAACAATGCCGTCGGCCCGTACAAAGGCGGCGTGCGCTTCCACCCCAATGTGAATCTGGACGAAGTCAAAGCCCTGTCGATTTGGATGACCATCAAATGCTGCGTTGCGGGCATTCCTTACGGTGGCGGCAAAGGCGGCATTACTTTGGATCCGCGCGATTATTCCGAAGCAGAGTTGGAACGCATTGCACGCGCTTATTCCGAAGCCATTTCCCCGCTTATCGGCGAAAAAATCGATATTCCTGCCCCCGATGTGAACACCAATGGCAAAATCATGTCATGGATGGTTGATGCCTACGAAAATGTCGTTAAAAAATCTGCGCCGGGCGTGTTTACCGGCAAACCGGTCGAATTCGGCGGCTCTTTGGCGCGTACCGAAGCGACAGGTTACGGCGTGAACTTCGCCGCCGTCCAAGCTTTGGAAAAACTCGGCAAAGACGTGAAAGGTGCGACCTACGCCATTCAAGGCTTCGGCAATGTGGGCTATCACACGGGCTATTACGCGCATCAATCCGGCGCGAAAGTCGTTGCCGTTTCCACCGTCGATGTCGCCATCTACAACGAAAACGGCTTGGATATGGAAGCCCTCTTCAAAGAGTATCAGGCCAACGGTTTTATCACCAACAAAGCCGGTTACGGTAAGGAAATCAGCAATGCCGAACTCTTGGCGCTGGATGTGGACGTACTCGCCCCTTGCGCGCTGGAAAACCAACTGACTTCCGAAAACGCCGGCAAAGTCCGCGCTAAAATCGTGGTCGAAGGCGCAAACGGTCCGACTACGCCCGAAGCGGATGCTATCCTGCGTCAAAACGGTGTATTGGTCGTCCCCGATATTCTGGCGAACTGCGGCGGCGTGGTCGTTTCCTATTTTGAATGGGTGCAAAACCTGCAAGGCTATTACTGGGAATTTGACGAAGTTCAGGAAAAAGAAACCGTTGTCCTGCGCCGCGCGTTCCGCGATATTTGGAATCTGGCGCAAGAGTATGACGTGGACTTGCGTACAGCGTCTTATATGATGAGTATCCGCCGCGTTGAAAAAGCGATGAAGCTGCGCGGTTGGTACTGATCAAATTTTGAAGCGTTAGTTTGAGAAAAGGTCGTCTGAAAAATTTTCAGACGACCTTTTGGCTTTTTGGTCGTGACATTAAACAACGATAAAGGTTTTAGAGTGGATTAACTTTAAACCAGTACGGCGTTGCTTCGCCTTAGCTCAAAGAGAACGATTCTCTAAGGTGCTGAAGCA
>CAUOMQ010000118.1:0-8650 GCA_963456805.1 uncultured Neisseria sp.
GGAACCGATTCACTTGGTGCTTCAGCACCTTAGAGAATCGTTCTCTTTGAGCTAGGGCGAGGCAACGCCGTACTGGTTTAAAGTTAATCCACTATATTTGAGGTCTGTAATGCAGACAACCCAATCTACCTTAAAAAGGTCGTCTGAAAACCCTGTTTCCAAGTTTTCAGACGACCTTTTTTAATTACAGCAATCAATGCCGATCGGCTTTACACTACGATGTTCACCAGTCTACCCGGCACGACAATGATTTTTTTCGCAGGCTTGCCTTCCATGAATTTCACCGCGCCTTCGGTGGCGAGTGCGGCAGCTTCGAGGTCGGCTTTGGAGGCGTCGGCGGCGACGGTGATTTTGCCGCGCAGTTTGCCGTTGACTTGAACCATCACTTCGATTTCGGATTTAACCAAAGCGGCTTCATCGACGGTCGGCCAGCCTGCTTCCCACAGTTTCGCGCCGTTCAATTCGCTCCACAGGGTTTCGCAGATGTGCGGCACGATGGGCCACAACAGGCGTACGGCGGTTTCCAATACTTCTTGGGCGACGGCGCGGCCTTGTTCGCTGCCGGTGTCAGTTTTGTCGTATTGGTTGAGCAACTCCATCACGGCGGCGATGGCGGTGTTGAACTGCTGACGGCGGCCGTAGTCGTCGCTGACTTTGGCGGTGGTGGCGTGCAGTTTGTGGCGCAGGTCTTTGAGTTCTTTAGACAAACCGTCTTGGTTGCCTGCAAACGCTTTGACCGCGCCGCCTTGTTTCAGGTATTCGTAAACGGTGCGCCACAGGCGGCGCAGGAAGCGGTGTGCGCCTTCGACGCCGCTGTCGCTCCATTCGAGGGACTGTTCGGGCGGTGCGGCGAACATCATGAACAGGCGGGCGGTGTCCGCGCCGTAGGCGTTAATCAGTTCTTGCGGATCGACGCCGTTGTTTTTGGACTTGGACATTTTTTCCGTACCGCTGATGACGACGGGCAGACCGTCGGCTTTGAGGACGGCGGAAACGGGGCGGCCTTTGTCGTCAAAAGTCAGCTCGACATCGGCAGGGTTGATCCAGTCTTTGCTGCCGTTGGCATTTTCGCGGTAGTAGGTTTCGCAGACGACCATGCCTTGCGTGAGCAGGCGTTCAAACGGTTCGTCAACATTAACCAAGCCTTCGTCGCGCATCAGTTTGGTGAAGAAGCGTGCGTATAAGAGGTGCAGAATCGCGTGTTCGATACCGCCGATGTATTGGTCGACCGTGCCCCAGTATTTTGCGGCTTCAGTCGATACCATGCCTTCTGCGAACTTGGGCGACATGTAGCGGAAGAAATACCAGCTCGATTCCATGAAGGTGTCCATGGTGTCGGTTTCGCGTTTCGCTGCGCCGCCGCAGCATGGGCAGGTGGTTTCGTAAAACTCGGGCATTTTTGCCAGCGGCGAACCCATGCCGTCAGGTACGACGTTTTCAGGCAGGACGACGGGTAGTTGGTCGGCTGGGACGGGTACGTCGCCACATTTTTCGCAATGGACGATGGGAATCGGGCAGCCCCAGTAGCGTTGGCGCGAAATGCCCCAGTCGCGCAGGCGGTATTGGGTTTTCGGTTCGCCCGCGTCTTGGCTTTGCAGTTTGGCGGCGATGGCGTCAAAGGCCGTCTGAAAATTCATGCCGTCCAAGTCGCCGCTGTTGACCAATACGCCGTTTTCTTTGTCGCCGTACCATTCTTGCCATTGGTTTGCGTCGAATGCGTTGTCGCCGACGGCAATGACTTGTTTTTTCGGCAGATTGTATTTGGTGGCAAACTCGAAATCGCGTTCGTCGTGTGCCGGAACCGCCATGACCGCGCCGTCGCCGTAACCCCACAATACATAGTTGGCAATCCACACTTCCAGCTTATCGCCGTTAAGCGGGTTGACGACGTAGCGGCCGGTCGGCACGCCTTTTTTCTCCATCGTCGCCATATCGGCTTCGGCAACCGAACCGGCTTTGCATTCGGCGATAAATGCCTGCAATTCGGGTTTGTCGGCGGCTGCGGCGGTTGCCAGCGGATGCTCGGCGGCAACGGCGACATAAGTCGCGCCCATCAGCGTGTCGGGGCGGGTGGTATAAACTTGCAGGAATTTCGCGTAATCGCCTTCCAAGCCTTGCTTGCTGTCGTCTGAAACGGCGAAGCGCACGGTCATACCGCGAGATTTGCCGATCCAGTTGCGCTGCATGGTTTTGACTTGTTCCGGCCAGTGTTCCAGCTTGTCCAAATCGTTGAGCAGCTCTTCGGCGTAATCCGTGATTTTGAAGTAATACATCGGGATTTCGCGTTTTTCGATCAACGCGCCCGAACGCCAGCCGCGTCCGTCGATGACTTGCTCGTTGGCAAGGACGGTTTGGTCGACAGGGTCCCAGTTTACCGTGCCGTTTTTGCGATAGACGATGCCTTTTTCAAACAGCTTGGTAAACAGCCATTGTTCCCAGCGGTAGTATTCGGGTTTGCAGGTGGCGACTTCGCGCTCCCAGTCAATCGCAAAACCCAGGCTTTTGAGCTGGGTTTTCATGTATTCGATGTTGTCGTAGGTCCAAGCGGCAGGGGCGACGTTGTTTTTCATCGCCGCGTTTTCCGCAGGCATACCAAACGCGTCCCAACCCATAGGCTGCATGACGTTGAAGCCGTTTAAGCGTTTGAAGCGGCTCAATACGTCGCCGATGGTGTAGTTGCGCACATGCCCCATGTGCAGCTTGCCGCTGGGGTAGGGGAACATGGAGAGGCAGTAGTATTTGGGTTTGGAAGCGTCTTCGGAGACGTTGAAAATACGGGCGTCGTCCCATTTTTTCTGCGCCGCAGGCTCGATGGCGGCGGGCTGGTAATGTTCTTGCATGGTCATTCTGTTTTTCGCTTGAAAACGTTAGGAAAAATAAAGGAGGGATTATAGCAGGTTGTCGTTAGGTCGGTTTGACAAAGGTCGTCTGAAAACAGAACGGTATTTTTCAGACGACCTCGTATTCAGACACTTGAGTTTTCCCCACCTCACCCATATATCCGGTCTAGTTTTTACACATATCAACAACCATCACTATCATGAGCAACCAAGATTTTTATGCAACACTCGGCGTGGCGCGCGGTGCGAGCGACGACGAAATCAAAAAAGCCTACCGCAAGCTGGCGATGAAATACCACCCCGACCGCAATCCCGGCGACAAAGAGGCGGAAGAAAAATTTAAAGAAGTCCAAAAAGCATACGACACCTTGTCCGACAAAGAAAAACGCGCCATGTACGACCAATACGGCCATGCCGCGTTCGAACAAGGCATGGGCGGCGGCGCAGGAGGATTCGGCGGTTTTGGCGGATTCGGCGGCGCGCAGGGCTTCGATTTTTCCGACATCTTCAGCCAAATGTTCGGCGGAGGTGGCGGTGGCCGTCAGCAAAACTATCAAGGCGCGGATTTGCAGGTCGGCGTCGAAATCACGTTGGAAGATGCCGCCAAAGGCATCAAAAAACGCATCAACATCCCGACCTACGAAGAATGCGATGTCTGCCACGGCAGCGGCGCAAAACCCGGCACGTCCGCATCGACTTGTTCGACCTGTCACGGCTCCGGTACGGTACACGTCCGCCAAGCCATTTTCCAAATGCAGCAGACCTGTCCGACCTGCCACGGCACAGGCAAGGAAATCAAAGACCCGTGCGTCAAATGCCGTGGCGAAGGCCGCACCAAAACCAGCAAAACCGTTGAAGTCAACATTCCCGCCGGCATCGACGACGGTCAACGCATCCGCTTGAGCGGCGAAGGCGAACCGGGTACGCACGGCGCGCCCGCAGGTGATTTGTACGTCAACGTCCGCGTCAAAGAACACAAAATCTTCGAGCGCAACGGCTTGGATTTGCATTGCGAGCTGCCCATCAGTTTCGCCGTCGCAGCCTTGGGCGGCGAAGTCGAAGTTCCGACCTTGGACGGCAAAGTCAAACTGAACATTCCGAAAGAAACGCAAACCGGCCGCCGTATGCGCGTCAAAGGCAAAGGCATCAAATCCCTGCGTTCCAGCGCGACGGGCGATTTGTACTGCCACGTTGTGGTGGAAACGCCGGTCAACCTGACCGACCGCCAGAAAGAGTTGCTGGAAGAGTTCGAAAAAATCTCCACCGGTCTCGACCGCAGCCAAACCCCGCGCAAAAAATCGTTCTGGGACAAAGTGGGCGAACTGTTTGACTGATTCGGGTTTGAAAACAGTAAAAGGTCGTCTGAAAGCTGATATCGTCGGCTTTCATACGACCTTTTCATCTGTCTGCAAGGCTTTCCCGTTATAATTCCCGCTTTCGTTATTTTCAGACGACCTCCCTTCTATGAAATCCTACCCCGATTCCTATCTCCATTTCGAAAACCTCGACGCCCCCGAAACGCAAAATTTCGCTGCTGAAGCGCATGCCGAAACGCGTGCGCGTTTTTTGGACAACGACAAAGCACGCGAATTGTCGGACGGGATTTTGGCGCAGATGCAGGACACGCGGCAGATTCCGTTTTGTCAGGAACACCGCGCGCGGATGTACCATTTCCATCAGGACGCAGAATATCCGAAGGGCGTGTACCGCGTGTGTACGGCGGCGACCTACCGTTCGGGCTATCCGGAGTGGAAAATCTTGTTTTCGGTGGCGGATTTCGATGAGCTGCTCGGCGACGATGTGTATCTGGGCGGGGTGTCGCACTTGGTGGAGCAGCCCAACCGCGCGCTGTTGACTTTAAGCAAATCGGGCGGCGATACGGCTTATACGCTGGAAGTGGATTTGGAAGCAGGGGAATTGGTAGAAGGCGGTTTTCATTTTCCGGCAGGGAAAAACCATGTGTCGTGGCGCGATGAAAACAGCGTGTGGGTGTGTCCGGCCTGGGACGAGCGGCAGTTGACCGAATCGGGCTATCCGCGCGAGGTGTGGCTGGTGGAGCGCGGCAAGAGTTTTGAGGAAAGCCTGCCGGTTTACCAAATTGATAGAGGCGCGATGATGGTGAACGCGTGGCGTTACCTCGATCCGCAGGGTTCGCCGATTGATTTGATTGAAGCGTCGGACGGTTTTTACACTAAGACGTATTTGCAGGTGTCGTCTGAAGGCGAGGTGAAGCCGTTGAACCTGCCCGCCGATTGCGACGTGGTCGGCTATCTGGCGGGGCATCTTTTGCTGACGCTGCGCAAGGACTGGAACCGCGCGAACCAAAGCTATCCGAGCGGCGCGCTGGTGGCGGTGAAGCTGAATCGGGGCGAACTCGGGGCGGCGCAGCTTTTGTTTGCGCCCGATGAAACGCAGGCATTGGAAAGCGTGGAAACGACCAAGCGTTTTGTGGTGGCGAGCCTGCTGGAAAACGTACAGGGCCGTCTGAAAGCATGGCGGTTTGCCGACGGCAAATGGCAGGAAGCCGAACTGCCGCGCCTGCCTTCGGGCGCGCTGGAAATGACCGACCAGCCTTGGGGCGGCGACGTGGTTTACCTTGCCGCCAGCGATTTCACTACGCCGCTGACGCTGTTTGCGCTGGATTTGAACGTGATGGAACTGACCGTCATGCGCCGCCAGCCGCAGCAGTTTGTTTCAGACGGCATCGAAGTGCGGCAGTTTTGGGCGATGTCGTCCGACGGCGAGCGCATCCCTTATTTCCACGTCGGCAAAAACGCCGCGCCCGACACGCCGACGCTGGTTTATGCCTACGGCGGTTTCGGCGTGCCCGAGCTGCCGCACTATCTGGGCAGCATCGGCAAATACTGGCTGGAAGAGGGCAACGCCTTCGTGTTGGCGAACATACGCGGCGGCGGCGAGTTCGGCCCGCGCTGGCATCAGGCGGCGCAGGGAATCAGCAAACACAAAAGCGTCGATGATTTGCTTGCCGTCGTGCGCGATTTGTCCGAACGCGGCATGAGTTCGTCCCAACACATCGGTTTGCAGGGCGGCAGCAACGGCGGCCTGATTACCGCCGCTGCCTTTGTGCGCGAACCGCAAAGCATAGGCGCGCTGGTGTGCGAAGTGCCGCTGACCGACATGATCCGCTATCCGCTGCTCTCCGCCGGCGCAAGCTGGACGGACGAATACGGCAACCCGCAAAAATACGAAGTCTGCAAACGCTGGCTGGGCGAATTGTCGCCGTATCACAATCTTTCAGACGACGTGCCATACCCGCCCGCACTCATCACCACCAGCCTCAGCGACGACCGCGTCCATCCCGCCCACGCGCTCAAGTTCTACGCCAAACTACGCGAAACCTCTGCGCAATCGTGGCTCTACGCTCCGGACGGCGGCGGCCATACCGGCAACGGTACGCAACGCGAATCCGCCGACGAACTCGCCTGCGTGTTGCTGTTTTTGAAAGAATTTTTGGGGTAAGGGCGGGAGCGACACTGCTGCCGCGAATGAAAAAAGGTCGTCTGAAACTGCTTTTTCAGACGACCTTTTTTAATGGTTGTTTCAAATCAAAATATCTATGCCGCCGACCCCATCAGCACTTCTTCGCATCCGAAGGCAAAAATCCGTAATGCCGTCTGAACGCTTCGTTGAACCGTCCCGCGTGTCGGTAGCCGCAAAAGTGCATGGCGGCTTGGACGGTGCTGCCGGATTCGATGAGGGCGAGCGCGTGTTCCAGCCGCAGGCGGCGCAGGCGTCCGGCGACGGTTTCGCCGGTTTGCGCTTTGAAATAGCGTTTCAGGTAGCATTCGTTCAGCCCGACTCGGCGGGCGATTTCGGCGATGGTCAGCGGGCGGGCGAATTCGCTGTTCAAAATATCGGCGGCTTCGTCTATGCGCCGGCGGCGGTAGCCGTTGTCGTGGCGGCGGAAGGTGAAGCGCAATAATCGGGCGGAGAGTTCCAGCGCGGCGGCTTCGTCGGCGAGCAGGCCGAAGCCGTCCGATTCGAACGGGCGTTGCAGCAGGGGGCAGGCCGCCGCCGTCAGTGCCGCCGCGTTTTGCGCCAGCCGTTGCAGGGCGAATCGGCCTATCGTTTGCGGCGAAAACAGGCGTTCGTCCAGCAAGCCTTCGTCGTGCCAGCGTCGCAGTTTTTCCAGCGAAAAATCCAAATGCAGCGCGCACATGCCGCCGTTGTCGGGCAGCAGGGTTTCGGATACGTCCGCCAACTCGCCGCGCACCAGCCAGATTTCGCCGGCAGACGGGCGGTATTCCCTGCCGCCCATTTGTAACCGGTTCTGCCCCGACACCATGACGAACAAGGCGCAGTTGTGGCTGAAATTGTGGATTTCGGTGGGAAACGCACCCGTTCCGCCGCCGCGCATCCGCGACAGGGTGATGCCCGAGTCGAAGCGGTTGATGCACATTTCCAGATGCAAACCGGGCTGTTTTGCCTGCGCCATGAGCGCGCTGTCGGAACAGCCGTCCAACGCCCAGCCGGATTTATCGGAGCGGACATAGGTTTGGTACTGGCGGTAGATGGCGGCGGTGTTCATGCTTGGATGGGAATGGGTTGTCTAAAAAATGAATTAAATAGGAATTATTGCCAATAATCAAGCGTAGGGATTGGTCGAAACGGGAAAGGTCGTCTGAAAGCGTGTTTCAGACGACCTTTCCCGTTTCGGGAATTTGTTTTGCCGTTTCGGGAATTTTGCGTTCGGCAGCATGGTTTCTGCGAATTATTTATTTAATAATAAACATTCCTATTCGCACAACAAAGGAACCGCACACCGTGAAGCCACGTTTTTATTGGGCAGCCTGCGCCGTGCTGCTGGCCGCCTGTTCGCCCGAACCTGCCGCCGAAAAAACTGTATCCGCCGCATCCCAAGCTACACCTGCCTCCACGCTGACTGTGCCGACCGCGCGGGGTGATGCCGTTGTGCCGAAGAATCCCGAACGCGTCGCCGTGTACGACTGGGCGGCGTTGGATACGCTGACCGAGTTGGGCGTGAACGTGGGCGCAACCACCGCGCCGGTGCGCGTGGATTATTTGCAGCCTGCATTTGACAAGGCGGCAACGGTGGGGACGCTGTTCGAACCCGATTACGAAGCCTTGCACCGCTACAATCCGCAGCTTGTCATTACCGGCGGGCCGGGCGCGGAAGCGTATGAACAGTTGGCGAAAAACGCGACCACCATAGACCTGACGGTGGACAACGGCAATATCCGTATCAGCGGCGAAAAGCAGATGGAAACCCTGGCGCGGATTTTCGGCAAGGAAGCGCGCGCGGCGGAATTGAAGGCGCAGATTGACGCGCTGTTCGCCCAAACGCGCGAAGCCGCCAAAGGCAAAGGGCGCGGGCTGGTGCTGTCGGTTACGGGCAACAAGGTGTCCGCCTTCGGCACGCAGTCGCGGTTGGCCAGCTGGATACACGGCGACATCGGCCTGCCGCCCGTGGATGAATCTTTACGCAACGAGGGGCACGGACAGCCCGTTTCCTTCGAATACATCAAAGAGAAAAACCCCGACTGGATTTTCATCATCGACCGTACCGCCGCCATCGGACAGGAAGGGCCGGCGGCTGTCGAAGTGTTGGATAACGCGCTGGTACACGGCACGAACGCTTGGAAGCGCAAGCAAATCATCGTCATGCCTGCTGCCAACTATATCGTCGCGGGCGGCGCACGGCAGTTGATACAGGCGGCAGAACAGTTGAAGGCGGCGTTTGAAAAGGCCGAACCCGTTGCGGCGGGGAAAGAATAGGGGTCGTCTGAAAACGGAGCTTCCGAAGGAAGTCGAGTTTCTGCGAAGCTAAA
>CAUOMQ010000119.1:0-8607 GCA_963456805.1 uncultured Neisseria sp.
GTTTTGTATGGGTAAGTGGGTTTGCCATGGATAGAGTATTTCTTTTCAGTATCATATTATAAGAGATATTTTAAATAACATAAGTTACTAAAATTTTCTGTTCAATACTATTTTCAAAATGAAAAACCTTTCTGATTTTTCCTAGCTTTTACTTAAAATCATAAAGGTTTTGGTCAATTGAAAATTTTTAGCGCATTTTTATGAGTCAAATTCCGTTAACAGACTATTTTTGCAAAGGTCTCTATAATTGAAATTTGACTAAGAACTTCTTTGCCGTCAGGTATTACACTTACCAAATTCTTTTTTGTATCCCATAATTTTATATGACTACTTCTCTCACGATTGCAATGAGTGTTGCTGAGGCATCGGGTGATCTGCTTGGTGCACATCTTATTTGTGCGATTAAAAAACGTTGTCCTGATGCAAGATTTATTGGTATCGGTGGCGAGCGTATGAAGGCGGAAGGATTTGAAAGTCTTTATGACCAAGAAAAATTGGCAGTACGAGGCTTCGTTGAGGTAGTTAAACGTTTGCCCGAAATCTTGAAAATCCGAAAAGGTCTGGTTAATGACCTTATTCGTATAAAACCGGATGTTTTTGTTGGGATTGATGCACCTGATTTTAATCTTTGGGTGGAAGAGAAACTGAAGAAAACGGGTATTCCAACGGTTCACTATGTCAGCCCTTCTGTTTGGGCGTGGAGGCGTGAACGGGTGAACAAAATCGTTCATCAAGTTAACCGGGTGTTGTGCCTTTTCCCAATGGAACCACAGCTCTATTTAGATGCCGGTGGTAAGGCTGAGTTTGTCGGTCATCCGATGGCTCAAACCATGCCTGTAGATGTTGATCAATCTTCTGCGCGTCGTCAGTTGGGAGTTGCACCGTCTATCCCAGTATTTGCCTTGATGCCTGGCAGTCGTGTTAGCGAAATTGATTACATGGCTCCTGTGTTTTTTCAAACCGCATTACTTCTGTTGAAGCGTTACCCACAGGCGCAGTTTCTGATGCCGGTTGCTACACAAGCAACCCACCGGCGTATATCAAAAATTCTTGCATCTGCGCAATTTTCGGACCTTCCTATTACATTAGTCGATAAACAAGCAGATACTGTTTGTACTGCGGCAGATGTGGTTTTGGTGACCAGCGGGACGGCAACGCTGGAAGTGGCTTTGTGCAAACGTCCTATGGTGATCAGCTATAAGATATCTCCTCTGACTTATGCTTATGTGAAGCGTAAAGTTAAAGTGCCACATGTCGGTTTGCCCAATATTTTGCTGAACAAATGTGCTGTTCCAGAGCTTTTGCAACATGATGCGACGCCTGAAAAACTGGCAGAAGCCGTGATTTATTGGTATGAACATCCGGAAGCAGTTGCCCGCTTGAAACAAGATTTTCATGAGCTGCACTTATTATTGAGGAAAGATACCGATACACTGGTGGCAAATGCTGTGTTGGAAGAAGCAGGTTTTTTCAACTCTTAGTTTGACCTGCGATTCAACAAGAGAAAAGAGCGGCAATCAGATTTACAAAAAAGTAATGAAGCAGAAAACGGGTTGCAGTTTAAACATCGCTTTGCCCCAACTTATCTATCCTTCAGTCGGCAAAGATAGCGTTTGCACGGCCTTTGCTATATCATTCCCTTATCTGAAATCAAGGAAAACATCATGTACGAAGTCAACCGCAGCGTCTTCCTGCTCATCCCTCTCGATCCTTTTTGGAACTGGCTGCAAACCCTGCCCGGCAATCATCTTGACGGTTTGACGCTTGAAGATATTCAAGCTGATGCCAATTCTTATCTCGTCCGTCCGTGTGAAACCGCTGATGAAGTTTGGGATGAAATTGAAGCTCGGTTTGAAGACATTTTCGCTGCCGAACTTGCTGATTGGTGCGAAGATGAAAGCGAATGGCCTGATTTGAATGCAGATATTTTCAACGAATGGTTCGACATCCAGCTTTCTACCGTTATCACCGACCTCGAGCAAGAACCGCTCGCCCGTGAAGCCTTTCAACCCTTCAATCTGAACTGATGAATATCCGCATCCGCAATTACCATCTTGACGGCTACGGTCATGTCAACAACGCGCGCTATCTCGAATTTCTCGAAGAAGCGCGCTGGGCGTTTTTTGAGGAACACGGTTTATTGTCCGAAATCGACGGCTTGATGCTGGTGGTTGTCCGCACCGACATCCGTTATCGCCGTGCCGCCGTCGATGGCGACATATTGCGTTTTGAAGGTCGTCTGAAAGAGCTGACCTCACGCCATATTATCCTTACTCAAAACATCGTTTTGCCCAGCGGTAAAAATGCCGTCGAAGCCGAAAGTACTTTGATGGTTGTTAGCGCAGAAAGCGGGCGAAGCATCAGCATTCCCGAACCTCTCTTTACCCTTTTAAAACAATACGCCGAAGCATGAAAAAGCTCATTACCATTGCCGCAGTCGCCATTATCGGCGCGCTGCTTGCCATCGTCCTTATTCCGGATAACAAACCTGCTCCCGCATTCTCTTTGTCCGACCTGCAAGGCAAACCGGTGTCCAATGCCGATTTGCAAGGCAAAGTCAGCTTCATTAATTTCTGGTTCCCTTCCTGCCCGGGCTGTGTCAGCGAAATGCCCAAAGTCATCAAAATGTCCAAAGACTATCAAGGAAAAGACTTCCAAGTCCTCGGTATTGCCCAGCCGATAGACCCGCTGGAAAGCGTAAACCAATACGTCAAAGAATACGGCTTGCCTTTTACCGTCATGTTTGATGCCGATAAAGCCGCCGCCCAAGCGTTCGGTACGCAGGTTTACCCGACTTCTTTCCTGATCAATAAAAAAGGCGAAATCCTGAAAACCTTTGTCGGAGAACCAGACTTCGCCGCGCTTTATCAGGAAATCGACAAAGAATTGGCGAAGTAATACTGGCTTGAGAGGTTCGTGACTGTTTTCAGACGACCTCTGTTATGAATATATTAAACAATCAACGATATTGTCTGCTGTCGGACTTAAAGAAGGGCAATTTCGGTAAGTAGATTCTGAGCATCATTGAAAATGGCTTTGAAAAATAAACAATTTCTTTATTTTATTTTTGTCGGCTTTATTTTGAGCGTATTTCAACTGACATTTGCACAAGGCGTTCCTCAAAAAGGCATGCTGTGGGTTTATTGGGGTAAAAGTTTAGATGGTAATGCTCGGAATCAAAGGACTTTATATTTTGACTTTATCCCTGAAGACACCAAAATATCGAATCAAAACCGAATCTTCCTTAATTTGAGCAAATCGCAGCAAGCTGCTGTTTTGAAAGAATTGGTGCTTCCGCCGAATTTTTACGTCTATCAGGAAGATTCTGTCAAACAGCCTGCCCAAATTACTATGGGTAAAGTGGGTACGGAAGTCATTTGTGACGGTAAATATTATTCTGCCAAACTTATAAAATTTGAAAAAATCCCAAAAACAACGGCTAAACAAATCCCTGATTCGGGCTGTATTTACTCGTTGATTATGAATAATGATTTCATCGTTAAATCCACAGATAGCCATAAGGTTAACCTCAGGAGCCAACCGGATGCCCATGCCGACATAATCAAACGCTTGGACGACAACGCCATAGTAGAAAAATTGAAAACCGTTCGTAAGGATTGGTACCTCGTTCAATTAAAAGATACGACTACCCAAGGGTATGTTCATAAAAGTCAGTTGGAGCGGGTGGATTAATCAAAAGTTGTCGAGATATCGGCGTAATCAAAAAGGTCGTCTGAAAACTTTGATTCAGTTTTTCAGACGACCTTGCACTTAATATAGTGGATTAACTTTAAACCGGTACGGCGTTGCCTCGCCTTAGCTCAAAGAGAACGATTCTCTAAGGTGCTGAAGCACCAAGTGAATCGGTTCCGTACTATCTGTACTGTCTGCGGCTTCGTCGCCTTGTCCTGATTTAAATTTAATCCACTATAATCTTCTATTGCAAGGAATTTTTATGACACCCCAAACCGTCTTAGACTTCTGGTTTGCCGAAGAAAACCGTCCTTTTCTGTTTGCCAAAAACGATGAATTCGATGCCAAGATTCGCGCGCGATTTTTTGATGTCTGGCAGCAGGCGGCCCGTGGCGAACTTGCACACTGGCGCGACACCCTGCAAGGCAGGCTCGCCGAAATCATCCTACTCGACCAATTCTCGCGCAACCTGTTTCGCAACAGCCCCCAAGCATTTGCCCAAGATTTGGCCGCTCTCATCCTTGCCCAAGAAGCTGTCCGTCAGCCCGGTTTCGCCGCCCTCCTATCGCACGAACGCCATTTCATGCTCATGCCGTTGATGCACAGCGAAAGCCAGGTTGTCCACGAACAAGCCGTTCCGCTGTTTGAACGCTATACCGACGGACACGCATTGGATTTTGAAATCAAACACAAAGTCATCATCGACCGCTTCGGACGCTATCCGCACCGCAATGCCGTATTGGGGCGTGAAAGCACGGAGGAAGAGGCGGAATTTTTGAAGCAGGAAGGTTCGTCATTTTAATTTGGGTTTTAAAATTTGAAGGTCGTCTGAAAACCATTTTTCAGACGACCTTCTTTCATATTTCCGCTTCAATAATGCGGCGGAATTTCATCACGCAGGCTGTAAGGTTCGCGCTCTCCGTTTGCGCCTTTGTCCTGCATTTTCTGATAAAGCAGCCTTAACTGCGCCTGCTGTAAATCCAGCGTCTGCTGCATTTTCGCCACCGTATCGTTCAGGCTGCCGATTAAGTCTTCCTGAAGCGCGGTTTGGATTTCCAGCTCGGTGATGCGGTGTTCCAATTCGTCCATTTCGCTCATTTACAGCACCATCGCAGCAATCCAGCCGGCAATCATCAGCGGGATATTGTAGTGGATAAAGGTTGGGATGACGGAGTCGCGGATGTGGTCATGTTGTCCGTCGGCGTTCAAACCCATGGTCGGGCCGAGCGTCGAGTCGGACGCGGGCGAACCGGCATCGCCCAATGCGCCCGCCGTACCGACGATGGCGACGGTTGCCAGCGGCGAGAAGCCGAGGCTGATACACAACGGCACATAAATCGCGGTAATAATCGGCAAGGTGGAGAAAGAAGAGCCGATACCCATGGTGACCAACAATCCGACAAACAACATGGCAAATGCCGCCATGCCTTTATTGCCGCCAAAAAGCTGCATACTATGTTCGACCAGCGGTTTGATTTCGCCTGTCGCGGTCATGACTGCCGCAAAACCTTGCGCCGCAATCATGATGAAACCGACCATCGCCATCATTTTGATGCCTTCGCCGAACACATCACTGGCGGCATTGCGGTTCATCACACCGAGCATCATGAAGACGGCAAAACCCAACATCGCGCCCAACACCAGCGAATCTTTATACATCAACTGAATCGCAAAACACACACCGATCGCGATTGCCGCCACTAGACTGCGGTAAGCCGAAGGTTGCGGTTGTTCGGATGCTTCGCGGTTGTCTTCCGTATCGACGGTATTGGTTTGATAAATGCGTGATTTGCGGTAGTGGACAAACGCCGCCAGCAGCCCCGCCACCATACCCAGCGCAGGAATCGCCATCGCGTGCATGACACTGATGTCTTTTACATCCATGCCCGCAGATTTGATGTTGCCCAAGAGGATGTCGTTCAAGAAAATCGCACCGAAGCCGTAAGGCAGGAACATATAAGTCGTCACCAAACCGAACGTAATCACACACGCCACCAGGCGGCGGTCGACTTTCAAACGGTTAAACACCAGCAAAAGCGGCGGAATAATCATCGGAATAAACGCGATATGGATAGGCACGACGTTTTGACTCATGATGCCCATCGCCAAAATAATCAGCAACAGCGTCCATTTCACTGAACTTTCGCCTTTCGCGGCATCCTGACTGTTGTTGAGTTTGCGGATAATGCCGCCCGCAAGCTGCTGCGGCAGCCCCGAATAGGTAATCGCCATCGCAAACGCACCGAGCATCGCATAAGACAAAGAAATCCGCGCACCGCCCTTCAAGCCTTCGTTAAACACGGGAATAATCCCCGACTGCGTTACATTGCCCGCCGTATCCACGATGTTTTCCAGCGGCATTCCCGCCACCAGTCCGCCGACGAACGCACCGACAGTCAGGCTCAATACGACGTGTACCCGCGATAGCGACAACACGAGCATAACGATTACTGCAACCACTACGGCATTCATGCCTTTTCTCCGTTTCAGACGACCCTCAGACCATCCGTTCACATATTAAAAAGAAACATCATAACCTAACATGATTTAACGGGCTAGGGCAAGCCGATTATTCATGCAAATGAATAGGATGGAATGTGCAGACAGCCGATTCAGACGACCTCAAGCATATTTGATTTTACCTAAAGCCATAGACCCCCCCATCCTAACCTTCCCCCGCCGGACGGGGGCGGGATAAGTTGACGTTGCAGTAAACCGTAGCGTGGGCTTTGCCCACGATATGAGTGAAAACGTGATCATCCAATTCAGATTGTCAGAAGATAGATTTCGTGGGCAAAGCCCACGCTACAAACTGGCGTGGATTAAATAAAAGGTCGTCTGAAAACTCGACTTTTAAGTTTTCAGACGACCTCGTTTTTATCTGTAACTTGCTCCCCTCTCCCGTCCGGCGGGAGAGGGTCGGGGAGAGGGTGGTTCTACGGGGCAAACGAATTTGATTTTATAGTGGATTAACTTTAAATCAGGACAAGGCGACGAAGCCGCAGACAGTACAGATAGTACGGCAAGGCGAGGTAACGCTGTACTGGTTTAAAGTTAATCCACTATATTTAAACTCACAAAGCCACCCCATCCTAACCTTCCCCCGCCAGACGGGGGAAGGGATAAGTTACAGTTGAAGCAATCCGTAGCGTGGACTTTGCCCGCGAAATCTGCCATAAGCGGTCCAAGCGTTCCGGTTCAATCTCAAGAAAACCGTAAGACATGATGCAGCTTAGTCCGCCGCCTGTCAGGTCAGTACGGAAACTTGATTGCGCTTTTTATCTATTCGACTAGAACGAGAATAAATGCCGTATAATCAAGCCCCAAGTTTCCCCAGCCTTGAAGGTCGTCTGAAAACCATGCACTCAACTTACGCTACCGTACAGCGCGATTTGCTCGAAGCCAATCACCTTTCCCCTGAGCTGCTCGCCAAAAGCCTGAGCATCATCGGCGCGCATCACGTCGATTACGCCGACATTTATTGCCAGCGCACTGCTTTTGAAAGCTGGCATTTGGAAGAGGGCATCGTCAAATCGGGCAGTTTCCAAATCGATCAGGGGGTGGGCGTGCGCGCTGTTTCGGGCGAAAAAACCGCTTTTGCCTATGCGGACAGTTTGTGTATCGATTCGATCAACCGTTCCGCCCAAGCCGTCCGCGTCATCGGTGCGGCAGGCGGCGAAGCTTCTGTCAAAGTGCCGTCCGCCGCATACGGCAAATCCGTCCATGCGGTGCTGAATCCTATTATCGGTCTCGATTCCGCCGACAAAGTTGCCTTATTGAACAAAGTGGAAACGCTTGCCAAAGCCGCCGATCCGCGCATCGTGCAAGTGATGGCGGGGCTGACTTGCGAATACGACATGATTTACATTGCCCGCCTCGACGGCAGGCACGCCGCCGACATCCGTCCGATGGTGCGCCTGAACGTTACCGTCATCGCCAAACAGGGCGACCGGCGTGAACAGGGCAGCGCGGGCGGCGGCGGTCGCTACGACTTGGCTTATTTTGATGAAACTTTGGTGCGGCAGTTTGTCGATTCCGCGGTCAAACAAGCCTTGATTAATCTCGAATCCCGCCCTGCACCCGCAGGCGAAATGACCGTTGTTTTGGGCAACGGCTGGCCGGGCGTGTTGCTGCATGAAGCCGTCGGACACGGTTTGGAAGGCGATTTCAACCGCAAAGAAACTAGCGTCTTTTCAGGCAGAATCGGCGAGCGCGTTGCCGCCAAAGGCGTTACCGTCGTTGATCAGGGCGACATCGCCGACAGACGCGGTTCGCTTAATATCGACGATGAAGGCAACGAAACACGCCGCACCGTATTGATTGAAGACGGCATCTTGGTCGGCTATATGCAGGATGAAACCAACGCCCGCCTGATGGGTACGCAATCCACCGGCAACGGCCGCCGCGAAAGCTACGCCTCCGCCCCTATGCCGCGCATGACCAATACCTTCATGGAAAACGGCGGCTACGAACCCGACGAAATCATCGCGTCCATCGACAAAGGCATTTACGCCGTCAATTTCGGCGGCGGACAGGTGGACATCACCAGCGGCAAATTCGTCTTCAGCGCATCCGAAGCGTGGTGGGTCGATGGCGGCAAACTGCAATATCCTGTCAAAGGCGCAACCATCATCGGCAACGGCCCCGAAGTTTTGAAACACGTCTCCATGATAGGCAACGATACTGCGTTGGACAGCGGTGTCGGTGTGTGCGGCAAAGACGGGCAAAGCGTTCCTGTCGGCGTCGGACAACCGACCTTGCGGATTGATTCGGGACTGACCGTCGGCGGTAGCGAGATGTAAGGCAATTAAAAATAAAACGTCGTCTGAAAACTGTATTTAGGGTTTTCAGACGACGTTTTGTATAGTCAATTAAAATCAAAATAGGACAGTAGCGCATCGTCAAATCGGGCGT
>CAUOMQ010000120.1:0-8480 GCA_963456805.1 uncultured Neisseria sp.
CTGTACTGTCTGCGGCTTCGTCGCCTTGTCCTGATTTAAAGTTAATCCACTATATGTTGTTTTGGGAGCGTATGGGGGAGGTCGTCTGAAAAAAGCGTTCCTGCCAAACCGGAATGTTCCGAAAGCAAACCTGACGATAAATCGCAGGCTTGCATTTAGGAAGGATTCAAGGTTTGGCAGGAACGCCGGCATCATTGAAAGCACAGTTCGAGCAAGCATTTTGATAACCGAAATGCCGCACTGTTTTTCAGACGACCTATCGGATCAGTATCGGATATCGACGGTTACTTTGTCTTGATATTCGCCCGGAGTGTAGTCGGTGTTTTTGACTTCTGCCGCAACGGTGTATGTCTTGCTGCTGCCGTCGCCGGTGGCTTTTTGCCAGCTGCCCGTACCGGAAGGCTGGTTGCCCCATAGGTGGGCGTTTGTATGGGTACCCTTTTTGAGGCGGTAGGGGACTTTGTCGGTGTTGGCAGGATTGGTGGATTTCATCTCGCCGCTGCCTTCCTGATTACCGTTGGAAGGAATCAGACCGACGGTGTAGGGCGTACCGTTGGTGCAGCGGACGGTGAGGTTGCCCGATTGCTTCAGGTCGGTGCTGCCTGCGGTGTGTGTGCCGAAGTCGATGTCGTCGGCGGAGATGAATTCGCAAACGGGCGCAACATGGGCTTGGACGTAAAAGGAGAAACGTTGGCTGGTTAGGAATCCCCCGCAATCGACAGGGTCGGGAGCAGTATCATATGCAGCCCTCCAACTTAAGGCGGTGGAGCCATTGGTAAAGTTCGAGAGATAAGAGTGCCCAGTGGTCGTGGGTATGATATTACTTTGTCCGCTAACCAATCTTGCTTTAATAGTCATGCTTCCTGTGACGGTGTCTTTGGCTGGAATGCGCATGATATCTGTGCTGGCACTGCTGGGAGAGTTTGCCGTGTTATCCGTTCCCCAGTAAGTATTATCGGATTTAAGTAATAACAGTTGCAGCGTTTGGGAACGGTTTTGGGTATAAAACATCTTCCGTGGAGTGTATATGTTTGTTGAGCCCTGACCCCCGTCAATATTGAAACACAGGCGTACTTTTAAGGGTTGGGTAATGGTGTTGGAGCATGTGTAGTTGATGGTGGCTTGAATATCTTCCGGCTGGTTGTTGTTCAGAAGGTTGACGCCGTTGCCTTGACTTCCGAATACCAAGGCAGGATAGCCGTTGAAGGTTCCGTTGCCTTGTACTGTTGCCGTACATTGTACAAATTTCCCAGCTTCGCCGCTGTTTGCCCAAACCTGTCCTACGGACAGAGACAGCAGTCCGAATAAGGCAGGCAATGTCATTTGTCGGAAAAGACGGTTTGCGGTTTTCAGACGACCTCTCTTTATATTTATCTGCATATGATGTCTCCCAGTTCCGGGATGGAATCCGGATTGTGTGTTTCAGGGTAGTCCGCTTCGAAGGTGCAAGTGCCGCCGTTTTCGGGGAGGGCGACGGTGAAGCGGTTTCTACCTTCTTTCATGTTTTCAATATATGTTTTGCCGTCGAAGCCGGTTACGGCCGCCGGTGTGCCGTCTTCGGCAGTAATGCTGCCGCCGCTCGGGAGTAATTGGTTTTGTGCGTCTTTCAGCGTCATGGTGGCGGCGCGGGTGCGCTGGATTTTGAATTCGACGCGCATGCCCGAGCGTTCGGGCGGAGCGATTTCGGCGACGGTGTGTTCAAGCTGGACGTCCAGCGGCAATTCGGCAATATCGACGCTGACGGTGTTTTTTTGGTAGGCGGAGAGGCTGGGGATCAGTGCCAGCCCTTTGCGGTTGGTTTTGCCTACGGGCATACCGCCTGCGCGGATGGGGACGTCCGCCATATCGCCGGTGCTGACGACGGCGAAACTGTCGTTGACTTGGCGGGTGGCGAAGAGGCTGCCGCCCATGAGGACGAGGCCGCCCCTCCAGCCTGCGTTCCAGTTGCTGTTGCCGCTTTGGCTGTAAACGTTTGCCCAGCCGTCGCCGTAGGTGTTTTGATGGCGGATGTTGCCGTTGAAGGTATTGCTGCGGCTGCCGCTTGCATTGTCGTTTTGCTGCCAGCCTATGCCCCAGCTGGTGCTACCCATGCCGCTGCTGGTTTTGTTCAGGGTGGCTTGGTAGCTGTTGTTTTGTTTGTTTCTGCTGATGCCTGTGGAGGTCGAATAGCCGTTGTCGAGGCTGACGGAGAGGCCCGCGTGGAAACTCAGTTCGCGCCTGTTACGGAAGTTTTTATTGGCGCCGGCGTAGAGCGAGGTGCGGTTTTTGAAGCTGCGGCTCCAGCCGAATGAGCCTACGCCGTCGGCGGGGCTGCCTTCGGTGTGGGAATGGACGTAGGATAGGCTGAATGAGCCGAGTTTGTCGCTGCTCCAGCCTGCGGATGCGGAGGCGGATGTGGCGGGGTGGCGTGTGGCTTTGAAAAAGTCTGCGCCGTATGCGGTATCGCCCAGTTCGGCAAATTGCCCGTTGGTACGGCTTGCGCCAGCGCTGAAGGAGAGCCTGTCCCATTGGGTGCTGAAAAACGCGCTGCCGCGCCGTCCTGTTTTGCCCGCAAAGCGGCTTTCGGCATAATTAAGATTGAGTTGTCCGAGCGAACCCAATACGGTATCGGCGGCAATGCCCGCCTGACGGTAGCCGCGCGCGGCTTCGCCGTGGATTTGGGCGGTCAGGGTATTGCTGACGCCGTAACGCAGCGTGCCGGAGGCGGCGGGGTCGGATTGGTATTTGGCGGAACGGATGCCGTAATCGCGGCGGACGTAGCCTGCTTCAAACGACCATTCGTTCAAGCCTTTTGCCAAAAGTCCGCTGCCGCCGTAAAGCGGCATATCGACGACGACGGTGCGCCCCAGTACGTCGGTGGCGACGACTTGGGCGTTGCTGCGGCCGCTGATGGACGGCGGCAGGATGAGTTCGTATTCGCCCGCTTCTATGTCGCGGCTCATTTGTTTGACGCCGTCGAGGTAGAGGTCGACCGTGCCGGGCAGGGTGCTTTTACCGAGGTAGGAACGCAGCGGGGCGGTTTGTTTCCACGGACGGGTGTTGTAAGTGCGGGAGATTTTGATACCGCCGATGCGTGTGCCGCCCCATGAGCCGATTTGTCCGGTCAGGGTGTCGCCGACGGTCAGCGATATGCCTTGTTCGGGCCAGACGGTGCGCCAGTAGGTATCCAGGCGGGCGGTGTTGCCGTGGGCGCCGCTTTCTTTGTTGCGGCTACGGTTGGCAAATTGGGTGTGGTTCAGATAGCCCCAAGGCGTGCTCAGGCGCATTTCGCCAAAAACGCCCTGTGTGCCGTTGCCGGAGCGGTTGCGCGAGATATTGGCGTCATAGTTCAGAACGGCGGCAAAGCCGGGTTTGGCAATGGCGTAGCGGTTTTCCTGCAATGCGCCGATTCGGGCGGTTTTCAGGTCGGGCTGCCATTCGAGGGGGGCGGTGAGGTCAAGGGTTTGCGCGGCGGCATCGTATTTCGCCTGCAAGCCGGGGATGGCGGAGAGTTCGAACCATACGCCCGCGCCGGGTGTGGACGCGCCGTCCTGAATTTCAGGCACAACGCCGTTTTTGCCTGCCTCGGCAGCTTCTGCGTCGGGCAGGGCAATGCCGTAGGCGCGCAGGGATTCGGGGCGCGCATACAGCACGCCGTTACGCGACATGAAGGGTTCGATACCGTCGCGTATGCTGCCGTTGACTTTGACCTGCGGGTAAACGGTCAGCCATGCCTGCTCGTAGGCAGCAGGCGCCGCCTGCGTCAGGATGTCTTGAGCAGGGGAGGGCAGGGCGTAGAAACACAGCATCAGCGCGGCACTCAGCCGGGTGAGCCGTGTCCTTAGGTCATGGGGCGGCAAACCGAACCTCCGTTTGGATCGGCATACCGTTTACCGTGGCATTCAGACGACCTTGGTTCAGAGAGGCGGGGGGAACTTCCAATTCGCGTTTCCAAGTGTTGCCCGGCAGGACGTAGCCCGCCAGACCGCTTGCCAGCGTCAAGGCGTCTTTGGCAGAGGTCGTCTGAAAAGTAATATTGCTCAGTTGCGCATGGGCATTGCCCGTGTTTTCGGCAACCAAAACCGTTTTGCCGTTCGCGGCTTTTTCCGCGCGCCATTGCAGCTTCGGTTCGGCATTGTTTTGAACGTTGACAAACAGAGGCAGCGAATAGCGCATCACCAACTGAATGCCTTTTCGTGGTTTCGCATCGGGAGCGGGCAGCTCGTCCACAATCAGGCGGTAGGCTTCTTCAGTCTGTTTGTCGGACGGTTTGACGCGCATCACGCGGAACTGCTGCTGCGCACCCGCTTCCAGTTTGACCATGGGCGGGCTGGCAATGACGGCATCGGTAGGTTCGAGCACTTCACCGCCGTTTGCGTCCTGCGTCCAGCGGAACACGCGCACTTGCGCCGTCAACGGCTCTGCGCCCTTGTTTCCCAAAGTAAAAATACCCGCCCGCTGTTTGGCGGGCAGGGAAAGCGATGTCGGATTGACTTGCAAGCCGGCGGCATGGCTTGGTAAAACCGCTGCCGCCGTCAGCATACCGACAAGTGTGCTGATTGCTTTTTGCATGAGGATTTTTTAGTTGTTTTGTTTTGAGGGAGTAAACCGGATTAGTAGGTCAGGGTTACTTTGACTTGGTCTTGGTAGGTGTCGACAAATTTATTCAATTCACCTGAAGGTACAGTCGCAAATACAGGGAGTTTAATTGCCTCGTCTGAAGCCAAGCCTTTCCCCGCTAATGAAAGCGCATTGGACCCAGTACCCCATGGGGTTTGAGTAATTGTTTCTGCAACAGTAAAATCGATTGCAGAGGTGCCACGAGTTACTTGTGGCTGAAATAATTCGTACGCGATAACATCGTTATTGCCAGTTATAAGACCTTTCATCGTACCTTTACCATTGCTAGTTGGTACATTTTGAGGTTCCAAAGCTACTGTAAAAGGTGTGTTTTTACTGCAGCTGATATTCAGACCGGTACCTATGCCACCAACGTTATTTTTGGTAATGGCGTTTGAACCTTGTGAAGCAACATGTTCGCCAAAGTTGATGTCTGCACCAGCTAAGGTTGGTTTTTCGGTAGTAATTTTCGCACCATTCAATCCAGTACTTGTCGTTAGAACTTCACAAGTGCCGGTCAATTTCAGGTGTACATTAAAAAAGCCATCTTTAGTAGTTTCAGCCATTGCAGTATTGCCCATCATCATGAGAGAAGCCAGAGCCAGAGAAGTTAAAGTAAAACGTGTTTTCATCGGATTTATCCTTGTATGTGAGTTTAGGTGTGTATTGACACAGTCTCCGTAATATTTCTGTGTAACTGATATACGGCAGGCTTTTTTGCCTGAACGGTATATATGACATTATTATGATTTGTGATTATTGTTGCAACTGTTATTGTTTGGTATTTTATAAGTTCCTGTGTTTTTTGTAAATTTTTGTATTATTTTTTGTTGTGTTTTTGCAAAGATTATATTTTATTCGGCATTTAAATTAGATAAGAGGTCGTCTGAAAGCGTTTAAAAGAAGCTTTAGTTTCTTGAAGTTGGCTTTCAGACGACCTTTGCAGATGTTTGGGGACATTGGGAAATAACTGATGGGCAATAGCCTGAAGGGTATTGTGGATGATGGGGTGAATTGTCTTTGCAGATAAAAAGGTCGTCTGAAAATCTCGGTTTGAGGTTTTCAGACGACCTTTGTGTTTCTATCAATCCGTCAGGCGTTTACAGGTTGGGATTGACGATGATTTTAACGGCGGATTCGTTGTTGTGAATCAGACGCTCGAAGCCTTCGGAAACCAGCTCGTCCAGCTTGATGCGTTGGGTGATGAAAGGTTCGAGGTTGATTTTGCCTTCTTCCACCAGTTTGATGGTTTCGGCGTGGTCGTTGCAGTAGGCGATGGTGCCGCGCACGTCCAGCTCTTTCATCACGACGCTGTGGACGTTGATGGTGGCGGGGTGGCTCCAAATGGATACGATGACGACTTTCGCGGTCGGGCGGCAGGCTTCGACCATGGTGTCCAGCACTTTATTGACGCTGGTGCATTCGAATGCGACGTCCACGCCTTCGCCGTTGGTCAGTTTTTTCACTTCTTCGACGACGTCGACTTCAGACGGGTCAAGGATGTAGTCGGCAACGCCGGATTCGCGGGCTTTGTCTTTGCGCGCCTTGCTCAATTCGGTGATGATGACTTTGATGCCTTTGGCTTTCAACACGGCGGCAAGCAGCAAACCGATCGGGCCTGCACCGCCGACCAATGCGACGTCGCCTGCTTTCGCGCCACTGCGGACATAAGCGTGATGACCGACGGACAGGGGCTCAATCAAAGCGGCTTGGTCTAATGGGATTTTGTCGGAAATCGGATGCACCCAGCGGCGTTTGACGGCGATTTTTTCGGCAAGGCCGCCGCCGCAGCCGCCCAAGCCGATGAAGTTCATGTCTTTGGAGAGGTGGTAGTTGCTGCCTTCGCCGGTTGGTACGTCATCGCGGATGATGTAGGGTTCGACCACGACGTGTTGTCCGACTTTGAGGTCGTCCACGCCTTCGCCGACGGCATAAACCACACCGGAGAACTCGTGTCCCATCGTTACGGGCGCGGACTCGCCGGAAATCGGATGCGGATGGCCGCAGGGCGGGATGAAAATCGGACCTTCCATAAATTCATGCAGGTCGGTGCCGCAGATGCCGCACCAGGCAACGTTGATGCCGACGGTGCCGGGGGCGACGGTCGGTTCGGGGATGTCTTCGATGCGGATGTCGCCTTTATCGTAAAAACGTGCTGCTTTCATTGTAACGCTCCTTGTTTTGAGGTTGAAAAGAAAGGTCGTCTGAAAGGTAGGACGGCTTTTCAGTAAGGGCGGGAAGGATGTGTGGGATGTGCGACGAGTATATGGTTATTTTAATGATGTGGCAGGGCGGGTTGTGTAGGATAAGTAACACAGGCTGCGCGATATTGCTTTGATATTTTGTTATTTTACTACATTTCAATGTGAGTGATATGTCGGCTTGCGTAAAAACAAAGCAGGGCTTGTCCGCGGTCAAGTTTTGGATGGAAGGGGCTTGAGGTATTCGTCAAAAAGATGCTGTCGGAAGACGGGAGGATTATTGGGGAAGGATGAAAATTGTTGACAACGCAGGTATTGCTTATTGAATTAATCAAAATTTTATTGCGAAAAAATTTGAATTTTAGAAATTTAAATATATAAAAACAGCAAAAATTTAATTTTTTGAAATAAAATTGCCGTAAGATGGCTAAAAGGCTTGTTTAAAACAGGTAAAGAAGGTAATCTATGCCTTAATTTATCTGAATTTGAAAGCAATAACAATGACCCAACAATACCCTACCGACGATATTAAGATTAGAGAAGTCAAAGAGCTGCTGCCGCCGATTGCCCATTTGTACGAGCTGCCGATTTCCGAGGAAGCGGCGGGGCTGGTACACCGCACGCGGCATGAAATCGCCGATTTGGTTCACGGCAAGGACAACCGCCTGCTGGTGATTATCGGTCCGTGTTCCATCCACGACCCCAAAGCTGCCTTGGAATACGCCGAACGTTTGCTGGTGTTGCGCAAGAAATATGAAAAAGAATTGCTGATTGTGATGCGCGTGTATTTTGAAAAACCGCGCACGACGGTGGGTTGGAAAGGTCTGATTAACGACCCGCACTTGGACGGTACGTTCGACATCAACTACGGCCTGCGTCAGGCGCGCAGCTTGCTGCTGACGCTGAACAATATGGGCATGCCCGCTTCGACGGAGTTCCTCGACATGATTACGCCGCAATATTACGCGGACTTGATTTCTTGGGGCGCGATCGGTGCGCGGACGACGGAAAGTCAGGTACACCGCGAACTCGCCAGCGGCCTGTCTTGTCCGGTCGGTTTCAAAAACGGTACGGACGGCAATCTGAAAATCGCCATCGACGCGATTGGCGCGGCAAGTCATCCGCATCACTTCCTGTCTGTAACCAAAGCGGGGCATTCCGCCATTGTGCATACCGGCGGCAATCCCGACTGCCACGTTATCCTGCGTGGCGGTAAAGAGCCGAATTACAGCACCGAACACGTCAAATCGGCAGCGGAGCAATTAATAAAAGCCGGCTTGTCGCCCAAGCTGATGGTCGATTGCAGCCACGCAAACAGCCGTAAAGATTACAGACGGCAGATGGAAGTTGCCCAAGATGTTGCCGCGCAACTGGAAAACGGCGAAGACAATATTATGGGCGTGATGGTGGAAAGCCATTTGGTTGAAGGCAGACAGGATAAGCCCGAGGTTTACGGACAAAGCATTACCGATGCCTGCATCGGCTGGGATACCACCGAAGAAATGCTCGCGCTTTTGGCTGCGGCAAACCGTAAACGGGTCGCGCCTTAAGCCGGTTTGAGTGGTGAAAAAGAGGTCGTCTGAAAGGTCTGTGTGTGGGTAAAAACAGACAGTTTCAGACGACCTTTTATAGTCAATTAAAATCAAAATAGGACAGTAGCGCATCGTCAAATCGGGCGTA
>CAUOMQ010000121.1:0-8479 GCA_963456805.1 uncultured Neisseria sp.
AGAGAATCGTTCTCTTTGAGCTAAGGCGAGGCAACGCCGTACTGGTTTAAAGTTGATCCACTATACACTGTACTGCTTAAAAGCCAAGCTACTACAAAATTTCAGACGCCCCCCTCGCCCTCATGATAATCTTATCCTTCCCATACTCTGGCGTAAGAAAAAAGCAAACCCATATAGCCGCTACTTATTGTTTTTAAAACATGGCATGATACGCAACACATTGCCGCCATTGACTTACATTAAGCTCAGCGTAAAAAATCATTCACGATATAAATACTTGAATTACTCAATCGATACTTTTGCTATAATCAATTACTCAATGCAGATTACCCTTATCTCATTCAAACACAGTAAACTTAAGGTCGTCTGAAATTATCCGTCCCCCTTTAACAAAAAGGATGCCTCATGAGCTTACACAGCGATATTCTTGTCGTCGGCGCAGGACCTGCCGGGTTGAGTTTTGCCGCAGAACTGGCCGGCAGCGGTTTGAAAATCACCCTGATTGAAAAAAGCCCTTTAGAAATTTTACAAAACCCTCCTTATGACGGGCGTGAAATCGCATTGACCCACCTGTCCCGCGAAATTATGCAACGCTTGGGCATGTGGGATTTGATTCCGAAAGACGAAATTTACCCCTTGCGCGATGCAAAAGTCTTGAACGGGCAGTCCGATTACCAACTCCACTTCCCGCAACCGACCCAAGCGCGCGGCGAACCTGCTGACTGCTTAGGTTATCTGATTTCAAACCACAATATCCGCAAAGCTGCTTATGAAGTCGTATCCAAACTGGAAAACGTTACCATCCTGACCGGTACGGGCGTTAAAGAAGTCAAAACTTCCGAAGATGAAGCCCAAGTCATCTTGGAAAACGGCGAAGTTTTGAGCGGCCGCCTACTCTTGGCAGCAGACAGCCGCTTTTCCCAAACCCGCCGACAACTGGGCATTTCCTCCGATATGCACGATTACAGCCGCACCATGTTTGTCTGCCGCATGAAACATACCCTGTCCAACCAGCATACCGCTTACGAATGTTTCCACTACGGCCGCACCATCGCCCTGCTGCCTTTGGAAGAACACCTGACCAACACAGTCATTACCGTCGATAGCGACAAAGCAGACACCATCAAAAAAATGTCTCCCGAAGAATTGGCAGCCAGCGTCAAAGAGCAGCTCAAAGGCCGTTTGGGCGACATGGAATTGGTCAGCACTATTCACAACTACCCCTTGGTCGGCATGATTGCCCAACGCTTCTATGGCAAACGCAGCGCCTTAATCGGCGACGCCGCCGTAGGCATGCACCCTGTTACCGCACACGGTTTCAACTTGGGTTTATCCAGCGCGGACCTCTTGGCAAAACTGGTTCTCGAAGCGGAACAACGCGGTCAAGACATCGGCGCCGCCAGCCTGCTGGAAAAATACAGCACCAAGCATATGCTCCATGCCCAGCCGATTTACCACGGCACCAATATGCTGCTCAAACTCTTTACCAATGAAACCGCGCCCGCCAAAATCTTGCGCGGCTTGGTATTGCGTGCCAGCAACAACTTCCCGCCGCTGAAAAAACTGATTACCAAACAACTCACTGGCTAATCTGTTTAAACACATCAAAAGGTCGTCTGAAATACTTTTCAGACGACCTTTTGACTATCCAATCAAATATAGTGGCTTAACTTTAAATTAGAACAAGGCGACGAAGCCGCAGACAGTACGGCAAAGCGAGGCAACGCCGTATTGCTTTAAAGTTAATCCACTATAACAAACTTCCCATGCCGTAAAACACACACCCGCTCATACGCCTGAGTTCTGCAGTTTCAGACGACCTCCAAGATTGCTATGAT
This sequence comes from uncultured Neisseria sp., assembly GCA_963456805.1. GTDB lineage: Bacteria > Pseudomonadota > Gammaproteobacteria > Burkholderiales > Neisseriaceae > Neisseria. The sequence goes on from CAUOMQ010000121.1 coordinate 1,839, forward strand.
ATAGTGGCTTGACTTTAAACCAGTACGGCATTACCTCGCCTTGTCCTGATTTAAAGTTCATCCACTATCCCACTCCCGTCATCCTTCCAAACGGAATCCAAAATGCCCGACAACCGCCTCAACACCGCCCGCCGCCATTCCCTGTTCCTTGCCCGCCAGCTCGACAACGGCAAACTCAAGTCCGAAATTTTCCTGCCCATGCTGGACAAGGTTTTGACCGAAGCGGATTTCCAAGCCTTTGCCGACTGGGACAAAATCCGCGCGGAAGAAAACGAGGAAGAATTGGCGCGGCAGTTGCGCGAGTTGCGCCGTTATGTGGTATCGCAGATTATCGTGCGCGATATAAACCGCATCAGCGATTTGCACGAAGTTACCCGCACGATTACGCTGTTTGCCGATTTTGCCGTCAATACCGCGCTGGATTTCGCCTACGCCTATTATCGGGACATGTACGGCACGCCGATCGGGCGTTATACCAAATCGCCGCAACATTTGAGCGTGGTGGCGATGGGCAAGGCGGGCGGCTATGAGTTGAACGTGTCTTCCGACATCGATTTGATTTTCGTCTATCCCGAATCGGGCGACACCGACGGCAGGCGCGAACGGGGCAATCAGGAGTTTTTCACCAAAGTCGGGCAGAAACTGATTGCGCTGCTGAACGACATCACCGCCGACGGGCAGGTGTTCCGCGTCGATATGCGGCTGCGGCCGGACGGCGATTCGGGCGCGCTGGTATTGAGCGAAACCGCGCTGGAGCAATACCTGATTACGCAGGGGCGCGAATGGGAACGCTATGCGTGGTGCAAAGGCCGCGTGGTTACGCCGTATCCGAACGACATCAAATCGCTGGTGCGCCCTTTCGTGTTCCGCAAATATCTGGATTACAGCGCGTATGAAGCGATGCGCAACCTGCACCGCCAAATCCGCAGCGAAGTCAGCAAAAAAGGCATGGCGGACAACATCAAACTCGGCGCGGGCGGCATCCGCGAAGTCGAATTTATCGCCCAGATTTTCCAGATGATACGCGGCGGACAAATGCGCGCGCTGCAACTGAAAGGCACGCAGGAAACGCTGATGAAACTTGCCGAGCTGGGCATCATGCCGTCTGAAAACGTCGAAACCCTGCTCGCCGCCTACCGCTTCCTGCGCGACGTCGAACACCGCCTGCAATACTGGGACGACCAGCAAACCCAAACCCTGCCCGCCTCGCCCGAACAGCAGCAACTGCTCGCCGAAAGCATGGGTTTCGACAGCTACACCGCCTTTTCAGACGGCCTCAACGTTCATCGTAACAAGGTCAATCAGTTGTTCAACGAAATTTTGAGCGAACCCGAAGAGCAAACCCTAGCCAACAGCGAATGGCAATGGGTATGGCAGGAAAAACCCGACGAAGAAGAGCGGCAAGGCCGTCTGAAAGAACACGGATTCGATGCCGAAACCATCGCCGCAAGGCTCGACCAAATCCGGCACGGCCATAAATACCGCCATCTCTCCGCACATGCCCAGCCGCGTTTTGACGCCATTGTGCCGCTGTTCGTACAGGCGGCGGCCGAGCAAAACAACCCGACCGATACGCTGATGCGGCTGTTTGATTTCCTCGAAAACATCAGCCGCCGATCCGCCTATCTCGCCTTCCTCAACGAGCATCCGCAAACCTTGGCGCAACTCGCGCAGATTATGAGCCAAAGCTCATGGGTGGCGGCGTATCTGAGCAAATATCCGATTCTGCTGGACGAACTCATCAGCGCGCAGCTTTTGGATACCACGTTCGACTGGCAAGCCCTCGCCGCCGCCCTTTCAGACGACCTCAAAGCCTGCGGCGGCGACACCGAAGCGCAAATGGACACCCTGCGCCGCTTCCAGCACGCCCAAGTCTTCCGCCTCGCCGTCCAAGACCTCGCCGGACTGTGGACGGTAGAATCCCTCTCCGACCAACTCTCCGCCCTCGCCGACACCATCCTCGCCGCCTCCCTGCCGTGTGCATGGGCGGACATGCCCAAAAAACACCGCGACACCCCGCAATTCGCTATCGTCGGCTACGGCAAACTCGGCGGTAAAGAACTCGGCTACGCCTCCGACCTCGACCTCGTCTATCTCTACGACGATCCCCATCCCGACGCAGGCGACGTGTACAGCCGTCTTGCCCGCCGCCTGACCAACTGGCTTTCCGCCGCCACCGGCGCAGGCAGCCTCTACGAAACCGACCTGCGCCTGCGCCCCAACGGCGACGCCGGCTTCCTCGCCCACAGCATCGCCGCCTTCGAAAAATATCAGCGCGAAAACGCCTGGACGTGGGAACACCAGTCCCTCACCCGCGCCCGCTTCATCTGCGGCACACCCGAAATTCAGACGGCCTTCGACCGCATCCGCACCGAAATCCTCACCGCCGAACGCGACCAAACCGCCTTGGCAGGCGAAATCATCGAAATGCGCGAAAAAATGTTCCCCACCCACCCGCCTGCCGACAGTAACGTCAAATACGCGCGCGGCGGCGTGGTCGACGTCGAATTTATCGTCCAATACCTCATCCTTGCCCATGCCCGCCAATATCCGCAACTCCTCGACAACTACGGCAACATCGCCCTCTTGAACATCGCCGCCGACTGCGGCCTCATCGACAAAACCCTCGCCGAACAAAGCCGCACCGCCTACCGCTTCTACCGCCAGCAGCAACACAACACCAAACTGCGCGACGCGGAAAAAACCGAAGTAACCGACGAATTGCTGTCCCATTACGGCAATGTCAGGAAATTGTGGTGGGAAGTGTTCGGGGAGGAGGCGAAACTCGGATAAAGCGGATGTTACGAAGAGGGATTAAGTCATTAGCTGCATAGCGTGGGTTCTACTACCTAAAAATTACCGCAAACCCGTAGCGTGGGCTTTGCCCACGAACCAAACCCAAAATTTCAGACGACCTCTTTTACCCGCCATTTTCGTGGGCAAAGCCCACGCTACAACGCACACCGAAGGGGCAAATAGAGATGTAGGTCGGATACTTGTATCCGACAAAAACATTTGATGCGTCTATCGTTTCCGAAATACCGCTGTTGGAAATGTCGGATTCGGGAATCCGACCTACGGGCTGAAATCAATAAGGAAGAACATTATGTCCCAAGTTTTTAAAGATTTTGATTTGTCCTCCGTATGGGAAGCTAATAGTTGGGCAGATGAAAACTACAAAGAAGCTCCGTTTACCCCTGAAATTTTGGCTGCCGTAGAAAGTGAGCTAGGCTATAAATTGCCGCAAAGTTTTATTGAATTGATGGCAGTACAAAACGGCGGGATATTTGTCAAAAACTGCTTTCCAACCACGCAGAGAAATTCGTGGGCAAAAGATCATGTGCAAATTTGCGAGGTATCGGGAATCGGTTTTGAAAAAGAAGGGAGTCTGTGCGGCGAGATGGGGCAAAAACTTTGGCTGAAAGAATGGGAGTATCCGCCTATCGGCGTGTATTTTGCCAACGACCCGTCAGCAGGGCATGCCATGTTTGCCTTGGACTATCGAGAGTGTGGAAAAGACGGAGAGCCGAAAGTGGTGCTTGTCGAACAAGAATGGGATTTTGAAATAGTCGAACTTGCCCCCGATTTCGAAACCTTTATCCGCAGCTTGCGGCATGAAAATGAGTTTTCAGATGAGTAAACACAAAATCGAAAAGAGTAAGTCGTCTGAAACCCGTAGCGTGGGCTTTGCCCACGAACCAAACCCAAAATTTCAGACGACCTCTTTTAGCCGTCATTGTCGTAGGCAAGGCCCACGTTACAATGTACACCGACGAGGCAAATAGTCGTCTGAAAACGGGAGAAGCAATTTTTGTCGAAATCTCTGCCGTCATTCCCTCGCAGGCAGGAATCCAGATGTAGGTCGGATACTTGTATCCGACAAAAACATTTGACGCGTCTGTCGTTTCCGAAAAACCGCTGTTAGAAATGTCGGATTCGAGAATCCGACCTACGGCAAAAACTGTAGCAGGAGAATAGAAACCCGTAGCGTGGGCTCTGCCCACGAAACACCCAAAATTTCAGACGACCTCTTTTAGCCAACATTATCGTGGGCAAAGCCCACGCTACAATGTATACCGACGAGGCAAAGGTCGTCTGAAAACGAAGGCAACGAGTTTTGCCGAAACCTCCGCCGTCATTCCCGCGCAGGCGGGAATCCAGAAGTTTGAGGTCGCAGCAACCTTGAAATGTTCCTGAAATGCCAAGGTCTGGATTCCCTCCTGCGCGGGAATGACGGCATTAAATAATCGGCAGTTTGCAAATAGGTCGTTCAAATTAAGTGATTCGATTCTTATCTTTAGAATCCGAAAAGATTAATCAGCAAAAATAGGAAAGGGAAAAAATGGGATTTTTTAGCGAGTTACATGATGATTTGGTGCAGGTTAAAAAGAAAATTGCCCAAGCGGATGAGTCGATGTTGTCAGAACAGGAGCGCGAACAGTATGAATTGATTACGGTGGTAGCATCATCGATGATTGATTATCCTGCGTTATGGGAAGAACAATGTCTATTCAATATTCATTATATAGGTGAAAATTTTAAGAGTCTGATTAAAAATTTTCTTCTTGATTTTTCAGATAAAAATTTGTTATATCTTTATGGCGATATTGTAAGGTTTTTAGCTGAATTAAATTTAAGCTTCCAGCAAAAAGAATATAGTGTCAATCCTGGAAATTCATTATTCCCAATAATCAAAAGATTAAAGGAACAAATGTTTTACTCAGGAGAAAGACATTCTGACGGTCTTAATTATGCTTTTTATAAAATGCCGATAGACATATTATGTTTCTATATGGGTAACCAAGGCTTTAAGACATTCTTTGAATTTGATGAAAGGAAAAATGCCTTAGAAACATCAATTACAAAATATCGGGATGAAATTCAACAAAAAATAGATGAAGTAAATGTACTCAAAGATAAATTAGACGAATACAAAACAGCATTCAACTTTGTCGGCTTGTCCCAAGGATTTGAAAATCTATTGGACCAAAAAATCGGGCAAAATGGCTGACGTTTGCTGTATTGATTCTTTTATCGATTATCACGCTTGCTCCATTATGTTTCAGTTTCTATAAAAAATTCATTGCAAATGTAGATATTTCATGGCAATCCATGCTACCGATTATCGGCTTGGAATTTGTTTTAATCTATTTCTTCAGAGTGGTTTTAACTCATTACCATTCGATACAGACTCAAATCATGCAGTTGGAACTGCGGCAGTCGTTGTGCCAATTTATCCAAAGCTATGCGGAGTACGCGAAAAAAATCAAAACTGATGATAAAGACGCGCTGGAAAAATTCGAAAACCTGATTTTCAGCAGCATTCTGTCCAGTCCGGATAAAGTGCCGAGTACATTTGACGGTATGGAAGGGTTAACGTCTTTGTTGAAAGAATTGAAGAAATAAAATTAAAGGCCGTCTGAAAACCTTTTCAGACGGCCTTTCTGACGCTTTGTTATTTTAAAACCGCACAATTTTTTGTGCGGTTTGTCATTATCAATATTTGAAGTTTTCGCCGAGATAGACGGAGCGGACTTGTTCGTTGTTGACCAAGTCGTCCGGCTTGCCGGAGGCGAGGACGGTGCCGTCGCTGATGATGTAGGCTCTGTCGCAGATGCTGAGGGTTTCGCGTACATTGTGGTCGGTAATGAGTACGCCGATGCCGCGCGATTTGAGGAAGTCGATGATTTTTTGGATGTCGATGACGGCGATGGGGTCAACGCCGGCGAAGGGTTCGTCCAAGAGGATGAAGCGCGGCTGCATGGCGAGTACGCGGGCGATTTCGACGCGTCGGCGTTCGCCGCCGGACAGGGAAGGGGCGGGGTTGTAGCGCAGGTGGCCGATGTTGAGGTCGGCAAGCAGTTTTTCGACTTCGCCATCGATGCGGCTTTTGTCTTTGGTGCTGATTTCTAAAATGGCGCGGATGTTTTGTTCGACGGTCATTTTGCGGAAAATCGAGGCTTCTTGGGGCAGGTAGCCGACGCCGAGACGGGCGCGTTCGTGTATGGGCAGGTGGCGCAGTTCTTGTCCGTCGAGGGTAACGCTGCCTGCATCGGCGGCGATGAGTCCGACAATCATGTAGAAGCTGGTGGTTTTGCCTGCGCCGTTGGGGCCGAGCAGGCCGATGACTTCGCCGCTTTCGATTTCGAGGGAGAAGCTTTTGACGACTTGGCGTTTTTTGAAACTTTTTTGCAGGTTTTGAACGACGAGGCGGCTGGTGTTTTCGCTCATAAATGACTCTTGGTTCGGAGGTCGTCTGAAAATTTTGTTTGGGGTTTTTGCTGCGTTGGTTTTCAGACGACCTTTTGTGTTGTCAGATATTGGTTATTTGGTTTTTTGGGTGCTGGACGGCTGGATGACGACGCTGACCCTGCCGGATTTGGCGGCGGATTTGGCGCCTGATTTGGAGCTGCCGTTGATGGTATAGACTTCGGTTTTGGTGTTGTAGGTGATGACTGCGCCTTCGGCAACGTCGCCGCCACGTTGGACTTTGGCGTTGCCGGTCAGGGTAACGAGGTTGATGGCGGAGGAGTAGGTTACGTTGTTGGCTTGTCCGTTAACCGTGCCTTTGTTGTCGTCGAGCGTCTGGCTGAAGCGGACGGGCGAGCCGCTGGCTTTCATAAACTGTTCGCCTTTGTCGT
>CAUOMQ010000122.1:0-8470 GCA_963456805.1 uncultured Neisseria sp.
GTTCTCTTTGAGCTAAGGCGAGGCAACGCCGTACTGGTTTAAAGTTAATCCACTGTAAGTAAGAAGACGGCTAAAGATATGCCCATTTCATTGCCAATCCCGAATCATACAGGATAAAGGTCGTCTGAAAAACCAAAACCCCGACTACAAACCATGTAATCGGGGTCGACATTAAAAAAAGACTTAGTATTGGTATTGATTCTGCTCAGGATATTGGTTCTGCGCCGGGTAGGGATATTGATTCTGTCCGGACATTTGAGGCTGTACTTGTTGGCGGTTGTCGATTCTGCTACCGGTACGTTCCAATGCCTGACCTGCCTTACCGATACCGTGCCCAATACCGCTGACAGAACGCCCGATAATGCGTGAACCGTCTTCCCGAACGCCGTTCCAAGTATTGTGACAGCCTGCCAAAGTCAATAAAACCAGTGCAACAGATAATGCTTTCATGATGTGCTCCTATCGTTAGTATAGCCAATCTGCAGCTTTAAAAACTGCGGGTATGTTCCCATTGACAGTAATCAATCTCAGAGAGTTTATCGATTTTCCTGATTTTACGAGCGCATAACAAAAACACTTGGTAAGAGTCATAAATATTTTCAGACGACCTTTTGTACATCTGTCCTTAAGATGTCTGAATATGCTCTTGAAGAATCAAACCTCCAAGTTTTTACGCCACAACACCAACAGTTTGCCGATATGCTGAACCAGTTGCGCATCAACGGCTTCGCACAGCGCATTGCAAATTTCAACGCGCTCGGCGCGGTCGTCGCCAAATACACGGACTTTGATTAACTCATGCGCCGTCAGGGCGGCATCGGTTTCTTTGATAACGGACTCGGTCAAACCTTGTTGTCCCACCATTACAACAGGATGAAGGTGATGGGCACGGGCTTTCAATTCCAAAATTTCTTTGGTACTTAATTTATTGTCAGTCATGTTCTATTGCTTGAAAAGAAAGAATAATGCGGCATTGTACGCGATTTGGCGCAATCTCGGGGGAAAATAACGTACAATACAGCGTTTCTCTAAATCATTAAATTAATTATGGCAGTACGTTCAAAATCATCAAAAGCCTGGCTTCACGAACACGTCAACGATCATTACGTCCACATGGCGCAAAAAGACGGCTATCGCGCCCGCGCTGCATATAAACTACTGGAAATCAACGAAAAAGACAAATTAATCAAACCCGGCACGGTTTTGGCGGATTTAGGCAGCGCGCCGGGCAGCTGGTCGCAAGTAGCGGCAAAACTGGTCGGCAATTCAGGGCGTGTGTTCGCATTGGATATCCTGCCTATGGATGAAATAGAAGGCGTTTCTTTTATTCAGGGCGACTTCAGGGAGGACGAAGTATTAGCGCAATTTGAAACCCTGCTGGACGCCCGCCCACTAGACCTTGTAATTTGCGATATGGCACCCAATATGTCGGGTAACGCCGTAACCGACCAAGCCCGTAGCTTTTACTTGTGCGAACTGGCTTTGGACTTTGCCGTCAATCATTTGAAAACGGGCGGCAGCTTTTTGGTGAAGGTATTTCAGGGAGCGGGCTATCAGGAATATATGGCAGCCATGCGCGAAATCTTCGGAACGGTGCAGACGCGCAAGCCCGAAGCATCACGCAATCGTTCCAGTGAGATTTATTTATTAGGAAAAAATAAACGCTGACAATACAGGCAGCGTGTTTTAAAATCTTCCTTTCGTTTATCTTAATATCATGGAGTCTGGCTAAGTGGGGAATACCTTTAAGTCCATCCTGTTATGGGTCGCTTTGTGCGTCGGTCTGATGGCTGCGTTCAACGCACTAACCAGCAAGCAGGAAAACAAGCAGCAAATCGAATACTCTCAATTTATCCAACAGGTAAACAACGGTGAAGTGAGCAACGTCAAAATCGAAGGCTCCGCCATCATCGGCTATCTGATCAAAGGCGAACGTACCGATAAATCCACTTTCTTCACCAATGCGCCTTTAGACGATAATTTGGTCAAAACGCTTTTGGACAATAAAGTCCGCGTCAACGTTATCCCTGAAGAAAAACCGAGTATCTTTACCAGCCTGGTTTTCAGCCTGCTGCCGGTATTGCTGCTGATTGGTGCATGGTTCTACTTCATGCGTATGCAGAACGGCGGCGGTGGCAAGGGCGGCGCATTCTCTTTCGGTAAAAGCCGCGCCCGCCTGATGGACAAAGAAACCAATAAAGTTACCTTTGCCGATGTTGCCGGTTGTGATGAAGTAAAAGAAGAAGTACAAGAAATCGTTGATTATCTGAAATCCCCCAACCGCTATCAAAGCTTGGGCGGTCGCGTTCCGCACGGCATTTTGCTGGCAGGCAGCCCGGGTACCGGTAAAACTTTGCTGGCAAAAGCCATCGCAGGCGAAGCCGGTGTGCCGTTCTTCAGCATTTCAGGCTCCGACTTTGTTGAAATGTTCGTCGGCGTCGGTGCAAGCCGCGTGCGCGATATGTTTGAACAAGCGAAGAAAAACGCCCCTTGTATCATTTTCATTGACGAAATCGACGCTGTCGGACGTCAACGCGGTGCCGGCTTGGGCGGCAGCAACGACGAACGCGAACAAACCTTGAACCAGCTTTTGGTCGAGATGGACGGTTTTGAAAGCAATCATACCGTTATCGTCATCGCCGCAACCAACCGTCCCGACGTATTGGATCCGGCATTACAACGCCCCGGCCGCTTCGACCGTCAGGTTGTTGTTCCGCTGCCCGATATCCGCGGTCGCGAGCAAATCTTGAAAGTCCACGCGAAAAAAGTACCTTTGGACGAATCCGTAGATTTGACATCATTGGCACGCGGCACACCCGGCTTCTCCGGTGCGGATTTGGCCAACTTGGTCAATGAAGCCGCCCTGTTTGCAGGCCGCCGCAACAAAATCAAAGTTGACCAAAGCGATTTTGAAGATGCCAAAGACAAAATCTATATGGGTCCCGAACGCCGCAGCATGGTAATGCATGAAGATGAAAAACGTGCGACCGCTTACCATGAAGCAGGTCATGCGATTGTTGCCGAAAGCCTGCCGTTTACCGACCCGGTTCACAAAGTGACCATCATGCCGCGCGGCCGTGCACTCGGTTTGACTTGGCAGCTTCCCGAACGCGACCGTATCAGCATGTATAAAGACCAAATGCTGAGTCAGCTTTCCATCTTGTTTGGCGGACGCATTGCCGAAGACATCTTCATCGGCCGTATTTCCACCGGCGCATCCAACGATTTTGAACGTGCCACCCAAATGGCGCGCGAGATGGTCACCCGTTACGGCATGAGCGATAAAATGGGCGTAATGGTTTATACGGAAAATGAAGACGAAGTATTCTTGGGACGCAGCATTACCCGTTCTCAAAACATTTCCGAAAAAACCCAACAAGAAATCGACGCAGAAATTCGCCGCATCTTGGATGAGCAGTATCAAGTAGCTTACAAAATCCTTGATGAAAACCGCGATAAGATGGAAATTATGTGCAAAGCCTTGATGGATTGGGAAACCATAGACCGTGATCAAGTGCTGGAAATTATGGCAGGCAAGCAACCCAGCCCGCCTAAAGACTACAGTCACAATCTGCGCCAGGACAATCCGGAACAATCTGAAACCGAAGCGGCAACACAAGCTCCGGAAGCAATCAGTCAGCATGAACCTGCTTCCACAGAAACCGCTCAAGAGCCAACTGATAAAGCCCAAGAGTTATCTGACAAACCGGAAGACCAAGCTTGATCGCACAAAAGAAAACGGCAGCCTACAAGCTGCCGTTTTTTTGTTTGCCTCACCCTATTTCTACGGCTGATATCAACAATTAAATCCAACGGAATGCAACCGAAAATCGCAAGCCTGCCATACAACCAAGCCAAAGCCCGTTTTCACCCCCAAGCTCCCCACCGCTTTCAGACGACCTCTGCTATGATTACGCCTTCTATCTGTACTTCCCTCCTTTTATCATGCCCGCTAACGCCTCCATTCCAGCCTTCGATCCCCTAAGCATCTCCATAGCAGGTACCAATCTGATTGAAGCCTCTGCCGGCACGGGCAAAACCTACGGCATTGCGGCTTTGTTCACACGTTTGGTCGTGCTTGAACAGATGCCGGTCGAAAGCATTTTGACCGTTACTTTTACCAAGGCGGCGACAGCGGAATTGAAAACCCGTTTGCGCGCACGTTTGGACGAAGTATTGCATGCTTTGGAGAGCGTGGAGGATACGGACAATCTTTCAGACGATCTTGAAGCATATTGCCGAGACAATCATCCGGGCGATGTGTTTCTGACCGGTTTGCTCAAACAGGCATTGGCTCAAGAAAGTCGGGCGCGGCTGATTGTCCGCCTCAAGGCTGCCATCGGGCAATTCGACAACGCCGCGATTTATACCATTCACGGCTTCTGCCAACGCATTTTGCGCGATTATGCGTTTTTGTGCCACGCGCCTATGGATGTCGAGCTGACCGAAGACAACCGCGACCGCCTGCTGATTCCCGCTCAAGATTTTTGGCGCGACCGCATCGTCAACCATCCCGTTTTGGCAAAGCTGGTATTCCAACGCCGCCAAACGCCGCAAACCATGTTGGCAGCAATACAAAAGTTCGTCAGCCGTCCGTATTTGGTTTTCAGACGACCCGAAGCAGACCTAGTCGCCGCGCAGGAAAACTTTCGGAAAACATGGGAAAAAGTGCGTTCCAAACTGGACGCTTTGGAAGAAACATTCTGGCGCATCCGTCCGATATTAGATGGCAACTCATATCGTGAGAAAACATTCAAAACCGTCTTTCTCGAACTCCACTCCGCCGCCCAATCCGATGCCCTTCCTTCTTTTAGCAAAACGACGGCAGAAAAGCTGCCCATGTTTGCCGTAGAAGCTTTAGCGTCCAAAGTCAAAAAAGGCAATACTCCCGATACTGCCGCCTTTGCCGATTTGCAGATAATGGCGAATCTCGGCGCAGATTCGGCTGCCATCGCGCAAGCCGAAGAAGAAACGCTTACCCTACTCCACCTCGACCTGCTCGACCATCTTAATGCCAGTCTGAGCGAACAGAAAAAAACCAAGCGCGAACGCGGTTTCGACGATTTGCTGCTTGATGTTTATGACGCATTGACCGACAACCCGCAGGCAGATTCATTGGCTCAGGCGGTGGCGCAAAACTGGCGCATCGCCTTGATTGACGAATTTCAAGACACCGACCCGTTGCAATACGAGATTTTCCGAAAAATCTTCATCAGCCAAAACAAGCCTTTATTCTTAGTCGGCGACCCGAAACAAGCCATTTACAGTTTTCGCGGAGCCGACATTTACGCCTATCTGCAAGCCGCAGCAGACGCGCAACACAGCTACACGCTGGCGACCAATTACCGCAGTCATGCCAAGCTGATTAACGGCATAGGCGCATTGTTCCGCTGCAAAAACCGTCCTTTCGTCTTGGACGGCATAGACTATACCGAAGTCGGCGCCGCACGTTCCGAAAGCCGGCTTTCGCCGCCCCAAACTGCCATACAGATACGCTGGCTCAACGGCAAAGACGACGAAGTACTCAACAAAGACATCTTGCGCCGCCGTGCCTCCGAATATTGCGCCGACGAAATCGCCCACACGCTCAACGAAGCTGCCGAGGGTCGTCTGAAATTCAAAGACAGGCCGGTCGTTTCGGGCGACATTGCCGTCTTGGTCAGGACGTTTAACGAAGGCGTGATGGTGGCAAAAGCGCTGAAAACGCGCGGCATACAAAGCGTTTTGCTCTCAAGAGAATCGGTTTTCACCACGCCCGAAGCCCTCGCCCTTGCCGCGCTGTTGGATTATTGGCTCAATCCCGGACAAATCGGCTCGCTGCGCTTCGTCTTATCCGGCACATTGTTCGGCTACGACGCGCAAGCCTTGTATCAACTCAACCGCAACGAAGCCGAATTATTAAACTGGATAAACACCGCCGCCGAATCCGTCGCCATTTGGCGGAAAAGCGGGATTTATGCCGCGCTGCAACACTTCTCCTCGTTGCACGGCATCGAAGCCGGACTGCTTGCACGAGGTGACGAGCGCGGCCTCACCAATTTCCATCAGCTTTTAGAGTGCCTCTCCGAAGAAGAAGGACAAAGCCTCAGCCCCGCCGCCCTACATCAATGGCTCAACGACCAAATCAGTCTGGCGCAAGACCGATCTGTCGGCGAATCAGGGCTGTTACGGCTTGAAAGCGACGAAGCACTGGTCAAAATTGTCACCATGCATGCCTCCAAAGGTTTGCAATATCCTTTGGTCTATTGCCCTTTCGTTTGGGACGCGAAAGACATGAAGCCCGCCGATTGGCAAATCCTCCACACCGCCGACCACACCACGGAACTGCTTGCCAAATCGCAACTCGACGAAGAAGACCGCATCCACCTTGCCGACGAAGAAATGGCGGAACGCCTGCGCCTGCTTTACGTCGCGCTGACCCGTGCCGAAGAGCAGCTCGTCCTTTATGCCGCCCATTGCGGCGATACCGCCGATTCCCCTTTTGCCTACCTGCTTGAAGGCAGCGCCGACAGCAATCGGGCGGATACCCGCCGGGCCTATGACCAGGAACGCAAAGCAAACAAAGCCCTAGGCGAGCTGCAAATGCTGAAAAACAACTGGCTGCGTTTCCTCAACAATCTCCCCGAACATACCGACTTCAGCTTTTCCGAAGACGCGCCGCAACCCGCTGCCGCGCAAAACCGCCATCTTTCAGACGACCTCTATCAAGCCGCCGTTATCCCTGCCCGCGGATTTCAGTTCATCCGACATACCAGCTTTACCGGCCTCAACCGCCAAGTCAAAACCCGAGACGACGAGCGCGAAGAATTACAACCCGCACTCGACCCCGCAGAAACCGCCGCTGAAACAGAAAGGTCGTCTGAAACCGCTCTCTCTGTTTCAGACGACCTCCCAAACACCGACATCCACCATTTCCCGCGCGGCGCCAACGCCGGCGTCTGTCTGCATGAAATGTTGGAAAAATTCGACTTTGCCCAAAGCACCGAAAGCCAAAGCAGCCTGATAGCCGAAACCTTGACCCGCTACGGCTTCGACCTACTCTGGACAGATGCCGTCAAACAAATGCTCGACACCTGCCGCAAAACGCGCCTTGTTGCACAAAGCCTGTCTGAAATCCCACCCGAGCGCCGCCTTCCGGAAATGGGATTTACCCTCTACACCGAAGACTTCAAACTCCATGACCTGCGCCGCTGGTTTGCCCGCGAAAACAGTTCACTGCCGCCGGAATGTATCGAAGCCGCAGAAAGATTAGATTTCCAAGATATACAAGGCTTTCTCAACGGCTTCATCGACATGGTCTGCCAAGATTCAGACGACCTTGTGTGCATCATCGATTACAAATCCAACCATCTGGGCGACAACGCCGAAGCCTATACGCAACAAGCCATGAACGAAGCCGTAGCAGACCACCACTACTACCTGCAAGCGCTCATCTACGCCATCGCCGTAGCCCGCTATTTCAAACTGCGCGGCAAACCGTTACCCAAACTCGCCATCCGATACCTCTTCCTGCGCGGATTGGACGGCACGGACAACGGCGTCTGGCAATGGGACTTGGATACCGAATCCTTAGCACAATGGCTGTAAATGGAATGAAAAAGGTCGTCTGAAAATATATAGTGGATTAACTTTAAATCAGGACAAGGCGACGAAGCCGCAGACAGTACAGATAGTACGGAACCGATTCACTTGGTGCTTCAGCACCTTAGAGAATCGTTCTCTTTGAGCTAAGGCGAGGCAACGCCGTAATGGTTTAAAGTTAATCCACTATACGTGCAAGCGTTTTCAGACGACCTTTACTTTGTATTCATGCAATAAACCAGCACCTGTTTATTGTCTGTAATTACCTTGCCTTATCCTGTCCTACGTTTCATTCGCAAACAAAAAGGTCGTCTGAAATCCCGATATCGGTTTCAGACGACCTGAGAAACTCGAATTATTTGCCTGCTGCTTTTTGCAGAAGAGCGTACAACTCGTCTTTCAGTTTCAATTTAGCTTTTTTCAGCTCTTCGATTTCTTCAGAGCCGCTGGTAACAGGGTTGTTTACCAAACCGGTAATTTTGTCATCCAGCTCGTTATGCTCGTCAAACAATCGTGCAAAATGCGCATCTTCTTGTTTTAATTTTGAAATTAAATCGCGATATTCTGGAAACATTTTGTTTTCCTCTTTCGTTGATATGGATAAAACGGCGCAATGCCAAGAAACTGATGGAAATCTCTATAGTTTCATTATAACAAAGCTATCGCTTTTATTCAGCCTTTTTTATCAGGCTGAGTCTGAGCGATATCAAACCCATTCGTTCGTAGAACAGCTTTTAAATATCCGTGTTTTGACACAATATAAAGAGAGTAACAAGACATTATTTTCTCAATATTTATCAATACACTGCATAAAACCTGATTAAGCCCGCAATCCAAATATAGTGGATTAACTTTAAATCAGGACAAGGCGACGAAGCCGCAGACAGTA
>CAUOMQ010000123.1:0-8458 GCA_963456805.1 uncultured Neisseria sp.
ATATAAAGTTAGTTCTCACTAGTCTGATTATTTAAATAGAAATGAAAAACAGTAAGTTAAAGGCGGTTGATTTTTTCTGTGGCGGAGGCGGGATGAGTTATGGAATGCAGTCCGCTGGGATTCAGGTTTTAGCCGGGATAGATTACGAACCTAGCTGCAAAGAAACATATGAAGCCAATATAAATGCCAAATTTATACAGGCTGATGTTTTTGAATTGCAGCCTGAAACATTGGAAAAGGAACTCAGCTTAAAAAAGGATGATGATGATTTGATTCTTATAGGTTGTAGTCCTTGTCAATATTGGAGTGTTATTCAAACAGACAAAAGAAAATCGGAAAAATCCAAGAGTTTGCTTTTGGAGTTTCAGCGGTTTGTAGAATATTTCAATCCAGGATATGTTGTTGTAGAGAACGTACCGGGAATTCTGAGCAGGATGAAAGAAAGCGGTCTTGATAATTTCATAAAGTCATTGGAAGAAAAAGGATTTACCGTCCATTTCGGTATTCACAATACGGCTGATTACGGAATCCCCCAAAGCCGTAAGAGGTTTACTTTGATTGCAAACAGAATAACCAAAGAAAAGCTGGAACCAGTCAAGTATTCGGGCAAACGGCTTACGGTACGCGATGTTTTGGGAATGGAGAACGGCTTTCCCAAAATTATTGCAGGGCATCAAGACGAGACGGATTTTATGCATAGCTGTGCGGGATTATCCGATATCAATCTGAAACGATTGGCTTTGATACCTAAAAACGGAGGAAACCGCTTAGCTTTTGCGCATATTCCCGAATTACAGCTGAAATGTTTTATCGGAAAAGACAGTAGTTTTAAAGACACGTTTGGGAGGTTATGGTGGGATAAGCCCGCACCTACCATAACAACCAAATTTTTCAGTATTTCCAACGGACGTTTCGTACATCCGGATGAGGATAGGGCTTTATCTATGCGGGAGGGAGCCGTACTGCAATCTTTTCCTAAAGAATACATATTTAGGGGGAAAAGTAGGGATGCGATAGCTCGACTGATCGGAAATGCCGTCCCTCCTGAATATGCTAAAAAAATAGGAATGAGCATCATCAGTGTTAAAAAATAACCTTTACGATACGGAGAAATTCAAAATGTCTCAAAGTCCACAAAAAGTGCTTGAAATGAAATTTGACCCCAATGTGATTACACATTTAGGCATTCAAATGTATTCTACATTGCCGCCGGTTATTTCTGAGTTAATATCAAATGCTTATGATGCAGATGCTACTGAAGTAAAAATTTATTTAAACGATAAAGATCAGGAAAAGTCAATAATTATTGAAGATAATGGTCATGGGATGAGCTTTGACGAAATCAATGATAAGTTTTTATTAATTGGCCGAAATAGAAGAAAAGATGATCAATCTGATAAAAGTAAAAGTGGAAAAAGATGGGTAATAGGTAAAAAAGGAATTGGAAAGTTAGCTTTTTTCGGAATTGCCACCCAAGTTGAAATTTCAACTATTCAAAATTATTTGAAAACAACATTTTTATTAAATTGGGATGATATACAATCTCAGCGAGCCAATACAGGAATTTATCATCCAACGATTCTTGAAAGTGATATTTCCGTAAAACAAAAAAGTGGAACAACTATAAAATTAACAAAAATAAAAAGAAAAACCGGATTTTCTGCACAAGATTTGGCTTTATCTCTTTCTAAAGCATTTCATGTATTCGATGAAGAAGATTTTCAAGTAAATATCTTTCATAATGAGCAAACCGAGCCGCTTCTCATTAGTAACAGTTTACGCTATCAGGATTTTGATTGTTTTGCTAAATGGGAAGCGCCTTGGTCAGAGATTAATTTAACAGCTGAAGAAAAAAATAAATATGAAGCGTATATGAAACAAATAACAGGTTGTCTCATTGCTAGTAAAGAAAAAACCATCCCTGAGAAAATGAGAGGAATTGCTCTTTTTTCAAGGGGAAAGTTGGTTAATGAATATGCATTTTATGGATTGAGTGCAACCAGTTTTGGATATTCATATCTTACAGGTTGGCTAAATGTGGATTTTATTGAAGATTTTTCTGAAGATGTGATTTCCACCAATCGACGTTCGTTAAATTGGGAAACTGATGAAACGAAGCTTTTGGAAGAATTATTACAAATTTTAATTAAAAAATTTTATAATTTCCAAAAAGATGCCAAAGAAAATGATAAAAAACAAGAAATTGAAGAAATTGTAGGTATTAATCTTGACAATTGGTATGAAACATTACCGAAACACGAAAGAAAGCTGGCTAAAAAAATTATGAATCAGATTATCAAAGCAGAGGGATTAGAGCCAGAAAAAACCAGCAATCTAATCCGCTATGTCCAAGATTCATATCAATTCACATCATTTAAAGAATTGGCTGCCGATATCAGTGAAAACAACTTTGATCATCCGGAGCAAATTTTAAAATTAATGAGTGAATGGCAATTAATCGAAGCAAGGGAGTTTTATAAACTTGCAGAAGTCAGGCTGGAAACCATTAAGAAATTTGAAGAATATATCGCACAAAATGCAAAAGAAGTTCCTGTTTTGCATAATTTCCTAAAGCAATTCCCGTGGTTGTTAGATCCTCGGATTATGTCTTTTAAGGATGAGGTTACATTTTCTTCGTTATTAAAAAAAAAATATCCTGATGAGACATTGGATATAAATGATAGGAGAATTGATTTCCTGTGCCAAAGATTTGCCGATAGTTTTTTTATTATTGAATTGAAACGCCCAAAAGGTACAATTAGCCATAAAGAAATTATGCAGGCGCTTGACTATGTAAATTTTATTGCGCAACGACTGGGCAATGAAAAAGGTACAAAGGTTTGCTGTTATTTAATAGCAGAACGATTGGTTGATACCCCAAGTGTAACAATGACGGCGGAAGCATTGCAAAAAGGCGGTTCCGTTTACGTCAAGACCTATTCAGAATTACTTGCCAATGCCAAAAACTATCATAATGAATTTATAGAAAAATATGAATCGATGACAAGAAAAGCATGAATGATATTTTCACATCTGAAAAACGCTCCCAAATCATGTCGAAAATACATGGTAAGGAAACTGGTTTGGAAGTATTGGTAAGGAAATTTCTTTTCTCCCAAGGTTTTCGTTATAGGAAAAACGATAAACGCTATGCAGGTAAACCGGATATCGTTTTGCCGAAATATAAAACAGTCGTCTTTATACATGGCTGTTTTTGGCACGGACACTCTTGTAATAAAGGACATATCCCGAAAAGCAATACGGATTTTTGGTTGGAAAAAATCACAAAAAATCGTGAACGTGATATTAAAAATGAAACCGAGCTGGAAAAGATTGGTTTCAAAGTGATTGTCGTTTGGGAGTGCGAATTAAAAAATAAAGCTATTTGTAGGGAGCGATTAAATCGGTTGGTCGAGGAAATAAAAGATGCCGTCTGAAAAAATCAGACGGCATCTTCCTTTAATTAAGACCCTCCCAAACCTTCATCAACCTCTTCACCGACACCGGATACGGTGTCTTCAATTCCTGCGCGAACAGCGACACCCTCAATTCTTCAATCATCCATTTAAACGCGGCGAGGTCGTCTGAAACGGGCAATCCTTGTTTTACTAAGCCGTCGGTTTTTTCCTGCCACATTTGTTCCAGCTCCTGTATGTCGGCTTCGCGGGCTGCGTCGCGGGCGGGGTTGCTGCTGTATTTTTCGAGGCGCAGGGTCATGGCTTTGAGGTAGATGGGGAGGCGCGGCCATTGTGCCCACGGGGTGCGGGTGGCGAAGCCGGTGGCGAGCAGGGTTTGCAGGCGCTGGCGCATGAGGTGGGTGAGCGGGTGTTTGCCGAGTTTGCCGTTTAGTTCGGTGTAGGCGGCGGCGGTTTCCTGCAAGTAGCGGCTGAGGGCTTCTTTGACGGCGGGCAGGCGGCTGCGGGCGCGTTTGATTTGTTCTTTGAAGGCTTTTTCGTTGCGTGGCAGCTCGTCTTCGCCGATAAAGGCGCGGTCGCAGACGGCTTGGGTGAGGTCGTCGCGCAGGGTGTCGGCGTTGATGTGTTTGAGCAGCATGGCGGCTTGGGTGAAGCCTTGGATGCCTTTGTTCAGGTCTTTAACTTGTTCTTTTAGTTGTAGTTTCATGAGTTCGATTACGCCTAATCTGTGGGCTTGTTCGGCGGCGGCAGACATGTCGAACAGGCGCAGGGCGATGCGGCCGTCTTTTTCTTTTTGCAGGCCGAGGTAGCCGGTGAGCTGTTGTTTGCCGCGGGCGAATTTGATGGATTCGGGCAGGGTGCCGATGTCCCATGCGGTGACGTTGTCGCGCTCGAATTCTTGGGTGTTGTCGCGGAAGGTGGTGGCGGCGGCTTTGCCAAGTTGTTGTTGGATTTGGATTAAATCGCGCCCCATGGCTAATTCTTGCCCGCCGTCGTCGATGATGCGGAGGTTGAAATAGCAGTGTTCGGGCAGCCTGAACGCGGCCCATTCGTCTTGGTTGATTTGCTCCAGTATGCGGATGTCGCCTGCGGTTTTGGCGATGGCTTGGGCAAGCTGGGGCAGGATGGGGGCGTTGCGGTCGGGGTTTTGGCTTAAAAATTGGGTGATGAATTCGGGCACGGGCACGCAGATGCGGCGGATTTGTTTGGGCAGCGCTTTGATTTGTAGCTGGATTTTTTCGCGTATCATGCCGGGCACGAGCCATTCGAGGGCGGCGGGGTTGATGCGGTTCAGCACGGTGAGCGGCAGGGTGAGGGTAACGCCGTCGAGCGGGTGGTGCGGCTCGAAGCGGTAGCTGAGTTTGAATTTGCCGTCTGCGGTTTGCCAGTGTTTGGGGAATTGTTCTTCGGTGATGTGCGCGGCGGCGTGCTGCATGAGGTCGTCGCGGCTGAGGAACAGCAGGCGCGGGTTGTCGCGCTCGGCGGTTTTGAGCCAGGCTTGGAAGGTGCGGATGTCGGCGAGGGGGAGGGGTTTCAGACGGCCTTTTTGAGGTGCAGACTTGGGGTCGTCTGAAACATTTTGTGGGGTGTGTGAACTCGGTTCACGCACGCGGTTGCCTGTATCTTTGGAATCCGCGTGCGTGGCTTGCGCCACGCACCCTACGTTGTGCAGGCTGTCTGAAACCGTTGAAACTGCGGTACTCTGTTCCCTCTCCTGTGGGAGAGGGTTAGGGAGAGGGTTTGCTGTGACTGCGGAAAAGTTGGTTTGCGCGGCAACTGTTTTACCCTCTCCCCAGCCCTCCCCCGCGGGGGAGGGGGTAGCTTGCTGAGGGTTTGCAGGATGTAGGTCGTCTGAAAATTGGGGTTCGCGGTTTTCAGGTAGCCTTTGGGAGTGCAGGCTGCCTTCGGTTTTAGTTTTAGCTTCGCAAGACGTCGTTTGCAGGCTGCCTGAAACCGTTGAAGCTGCGGTACTCGGTTCCCTTTCCTGTGGGAGAGGGTTTGCTGTGGCTGCAGAAAAGTTGGTTTGCGCGGCAACTGTTTTGCCCTCTCCCCGACCCTCCCCCACGGGGGAGGGGGTAGTTTGCTGAGGGTTTGCAGGACGCAGGTCGTCTGAAAATGGTGGGGTGTGGTTTTCAGGTAGCCTTTGGGAGTGCAGGCTGCCTTCGGTTTTAGTTTTAGCTTTGCAGAAACTCAGCCTTGCTTCGCAAGACGTCGTTTTCAGGCTGCCTGAAACCGTTGAAGCTGCGGTACTCTGTTCCCTCTCCTGTGGGAGAGGGTTAGGGAGAGGGCTTACTGCGGCTGCGGAAAAGTTGGTTTGCGCGGCAACTGTTTTGCCCTCTCCCCGACCCTCCCCCACGGGGGAGGGGGTGGTTTGCTGCGGATTTGCAGGATGCAGGTCGTCTGAAACCGTTGAAGCGGCGGCACTCTGTTCCCTCTCCTGTGGGAGAGGGTTAGGGAGAAGGCTTGCTGAGGTTGCGGAAAAGTTGGTTTGAGAGGCAACTGTTTTTCCTTCTCTCCGATCTTCCCTCGCGTAGGAGGGGGCGGTTTGCTGCGGATTTGCGGGATGCAGGCCGTCTGAAACCGCGTCCGCTGTATAAAAATCGGGCAGTCGTTCGTTATAAAACGCGAACAGGGCTTCATCATCGACCAGCACGTCTTGCTTGCGCGATTTGTGTTCGAGTTCGGTAATTTCCTTAATCAGCTTTTTGTTGTGGACAAAAAAGTCCGCTTTCAAATCGCATTCCTGCGCCACCAGCGCGCTGCGGATAAAGATTTCGCGCGCTTCTTCGGGGGCGATTCTGCCGTAGGAAACGGGGCGGCGCGGCAAGACGGTCAGGCCGTAGAGCGTTACCCGTTCGTTGGCGACGACTTCGCCGCGTTTTTGCTCCCAGTGCGGCTCGAAATAGTGGTAGCGGACAAGGTGCGGTGCTTCCTGCTCGATCCATTCGGGCTGGATGGCGGCTACGTCGCGTGCATAAAGTTTTGTCGTTTCAACGAGTTCTGCCGCCATCACCCATTTGGGTTTGGCTTTGAACAGGGCGGAGGCAGGGAAAAGGTGGAAGCGGCTGCCGCGCGCGCCGGTGTAGTCGTTGCCGTCGGGCGATTTCATGCCGACGTTGGCGATGAGGCCGGTGAGCAGGGCGCGGTGGATTTGTTCGTAGCCCGCTTCTTTTGCAGCGCGGATTTGGGCGCGGTGTTGCTTCTTATCCAGTTGTTTTTGTTTGAGTTTGGCGGATAAGTCTTGGTCGCCCGCATTTTCAGACGACGTCAGTTGTTTGACTTCGGGAGGCCGTCTGAAAGCGGCTTCCTTGGTGGTCAAACCCATTTCAATCGCGGTTTGGGCAAGCTGGTGGTGCAGCTCGCGCCATTCGCGCATCCGCAGGTGCGATAGGAAATATTGGCGGCACCACTGAACCAACTGCTTGTTGGACAAGCCTTTATCGCGCTCGCGCTGGAAGCTGTCCCAAATGTTCAGGTAGGCAAGGAAGTCAGATTGTTTGTCGGTAAAACGCTCGTGCGCCTTGGCCGCGGCATCGCGCGCTTCCAACGGCCGCTCGCGCGGGTCTTGAATCGACAACGCGGACGCGATCACCAATATTTCCGCCATGCAGTCGTGCTTCTTCGCCGCCAGCAAAATACGCGCGATTTTCGGGTCGATGGGCAGGCGCGCCATTTGTTCGCCGAGTTTGGTCAGGCGGTAGCGGGGAGGGGCGCCGATATTGCCCGAAGCGTTTTGAAGGTCGTCTGAAACGGTTTTGTCGTTTGTCGGATTGTGTCGGGCATGAATGCCTGAACCGCGTGCTTGATTTTTAGTGTTTTGCATAGTCTTGTAGGTCGGGCATTTATACCCGACATTATTTTTTAGGGTTTAGACGGCATCCGCATATTTTTTATAATCGAACATACATAGCAGTCTTTTATAGTTTGTATCTTTTTTATCCTTAAAATTTTTTAAATAATTCACAATTTCATCTTCTGGAAGCTGGTTATTCCATATTCCCCAAGCAATTGCATTGTTTTTGTATGTATCTGAAATATTTTCATCATCTAAGATTGATTGGATAGATGAATGATCATTTTTACAACGTTTGTGTATTTCTTCAATAAAATGATCTAATTTTTCTTTTTGTTGGCGTTTTAGTATGGCTTCTTTGTGTATGTCATTACATATTCTACTAAATCCATAAATAGGAAAATATTGTGTAGATGTTATACTATGTTTATCTATTAATTTTAGAAGTTGTGAATTTTCCTCTTCAATTATTTTGAAATAATTCGACATCATCTCCGATGTTGTTTGAAAATTGTAGCTGATAGTTCTAGTTGAACCAATGGCAACTACTTTATCGCTATTATTCAAATTGTCCATATCTTCTGTAAAGCTAACTTTAATGTTGCCACCAGTATAAATCTCCTTTGCTATAGATTGAAACTTACGCACATCCATAGCTGAGATTGGTAGTATTAGTTCTGCAAGAGCTTTATAAATTTGTGAGAAGTTATCTGTTTTGATTTTATTAATGCGGATAGTAGAGAATCCAGTTATATCAATATCATGCTCAACAATATCTTCATTATTAGACTCAGGTTCATATTCCACAAGCAAAAAATTCCTACGAATTTTATTGGCTGAAGGAGAATTTGGCTCTACATAAGTAAAGATTGTTTTTAAAATTTCTTTGATATTTTCGTCACCAACGTTATATCCAAGAAATATGATTGGATTGTGAATAAATAACGATAATAGTTGAGCCCTAATAAGTTCATATTTTTCTTTAAATTTCTCATAATCCTTTTTGGTAATAATAATTTTTGATGGATCGTCCACACAACCATGTATTTTGTATACTGAGCCATAAGGGTTGCTTAGAAGAATATCATTACCAATTAGTGGGTTAAATTCAAAAATATCTTGGGCTAATTTATCATAATTTGTTGTAATGATTGACCCTACGTTTTTTCTTGCTTTTTTTAATTCGGATAATTCTGTATTAGAATTATCCTTATAATTTAATTGTGAAAGCAGGGTGGATATATAAATC
>CAUOMQ010000124.1:0-8445 GCA_963456805.1 uncultured Neisseria sp.
ATAGTACGGCAAGGCGAGGCAACGCCGTACTGGTTTAAAGTTAATCCACTATACTATCTAAACAATCTGTTCGCATAATATCAAAACAAGACAAACCGCTATCAGACTCCGACAAAACGCCTTTTTACCCTTCCATATACCCCCGCTCCCGCATAGAGCAGACTTCTTTCGCCGTAACAATGAAATGATCCAAAAGCGAGACATCAACCAATGCCAAAGCCTGTTTCAGACGACTTGTGAACGCAATATCGGATTGCGAAGGCGTTGCCGAACCGCCAGGATGATTATGCGCGATAATCAGGCTGTCGGCGTATTCGTCCAATGCGAGCTTGACGATTTCCCTGATATAGACGGTATTTTCCGCCACCGTTCCGCGCGAGAGTTCGCGCATGGCAATCAGCCTGTTTTGGCGGTTGAGCAAAAGCGCGGTGCTGACTTCTATCTTTTCATGCCCCAAATGCAGGCGCAGATAATCGGCAACGGCTTTCGGGCTGGAAAGCGTGATGTTTTCCTGTAAATCCTCACCCAAAATCCGCCTGCCGATTTCTTTAACGACGGCAAACTGGGTAAAACTCGCCAAACCCATGCCCTTGTATGCGGAAAGTGTTTTAGCGTCGGCGCTCATCAGTTTGCCCAAGCTGCCAAACTCGTTCAGCAGATAACGCGCCAAATCCACCGCGCTCATCCCGCGCGTACCGACCCGCAGCAAAATCGCCAATAACTCCGCATCGCTCAATGCACCCGCGCCGCGTGCCAATAATTTTTCACGCGGCCGCTCGCCTTCAGGCCATTGTTTGATACTCATGTTTTACCCCTTGCGTGAACATTCACGAAAAAATTTGTTTGAAAATCTGCTTGTTATTGCACTTTCTGCAACGAAATGCTTATTAAGCAACTATTGTAAATATTTTATATTTTATTATATTTTGAATGAATATTTAAAATATAAGCATAATATCCATATAAATTAATTGCATAAAAACAACGCGCTCAACTTCGCTTGTGAAAGCGATTGCCTTTCCTTATTCACCCGTATGGATTGACCGCAGATTCAATCTGACAGGCTTCAAAATGTCCCGTTTAAATCAAATCCGCGGGAAATCAGCCCCTTCGGGCAATTTCGTATTGCCCCTGCGTGCCATAGGCTAATATAATAGCGAGTTCGGCGGAGGCGGTTTATCCTTGGATTTCCACCCGTTTCCCATCCATGCTGCCCGTGCGCTTCACAAGAGTTTCAGACGACGTTTCGACGTTGCGACTCCCGCCAGCAATCAAACAGCTTTTTATCACCCTTTCGAAAATCCGTTTTGCCGGTACTCGTCATTTTTATTGGAGTATTGCCATTATGACCGCAACCACTGCGTCTTCAGCCAAACCTTATCTTAAAATCCAAGGCTTGGTGAAAAAGTTTGGTGACAATTACGCTGTCGATAACATCGACTTGGATATTTATCAACATGAAATCTTTGCCCTTTTGGGCAGCTCCGGCAGCGGCAAATCCACGCTGCTGCGTATGCTGGCGGGCATGGAAAGCCCCAATCAGGGCAAAATCATTCTGGACGGTCAAGACATTACCAAACTTGCCCCCTACGAGCGCCCCATCAATATGATGTTTCAAAGCTATGCCCTGTTCCCGCACATGACTGTGGAACAGAACATTGCCTTCGGTCTGAAACAAGACAAAATGCCCAAAGATGAAATTTCTGCGCGCGTGGAAGAAATGCTGCGTCTGGTGCAGATGACCAAATACGCTAAGCGCAAACCGCATCAATTATCCGGTGGCCAGCAACAACGTATCGCTTTGGCACGCAGCTTGGCAAAACGTCCGAAAATCCTGCTACTTGACGAACCTCTCGGCGCGTTGGACAAAAAACTGCGCCAACAAACCCAGCTCGAATTGGTCAATACGCTCGAACAAGTCGGCGTAACCTGCATCATGGTCACGCACGACCAAGAAGAGGCGATGACGATGGCGACCCGCATCGCCATTATGTCTGACGGTCAGTTGCAACAGGTCGGTACACCCAGCGACGTGTACGACTACCCCAACAGCCGCTTTACCGCCGAATTCATCGGCGAGACCAATATTTTTGGCGGCGTCGTGATTGACGA
Source organism: uncultured Neisseria sp. (assembly GCA_963456805.1). Classification (GTDB taxonomy): domain Bacteria; phylum Pseudomonadota; class Gammaproteobacteria; order Burkholderiales; family Neisseriaceae; genus Neisseria. The sequence goes on from CAUOMQ010000124.1 coordinate 2,113, forward strand.
CCATGCCGATTATGCCGTTATCGAATGCGAAGGCTTGGAAAACCACGTCCGCATCGACCACGGTCTGGGCGGCCCGAGCGAACAAGACATTTGGGTCAGCATCCGTCCCGAAGACATTGATTTGTACAAAGAAAAACCTGACCACTTGGGCAGCTTCAACTGGGCAAAAGGCACGGTAGAAGAAATCGCCTACTTGGGCAGCTTCGCGATTTACCACATCAAACTCGCCAACGGCCGCGTCGTCAAAAGCCAAGTCCCTGCACCTTATTGGTACGTGCGCAACATCACGCCGCCGACTTGGGACGAAACCGTCTATATCAGCTGGCCGGAAAACCAACCGACTCCGTTGTTCCGTTGATTTAAGGGGAATGAGATGAACCTTAAAAAACTGAAAAACAAACTGTTCCGCCGCCCGGGTCAGCGCGCGGTCATTGCCGTGCCGTATATTTGGCTTTTGGTGCTGTTTCTGATTCCGTTCGCCATCGTGCTGAAAATCAGCTTTGCCGAACAAGAAATCGCCATTCCGCCGTTTACGCCGCTGACCAGCGTCGATGAAGATTTAGGTCGTCTGAACATCGCCATCAGTTATCAAAACTATGCCGATATCTTCCAAAATTTTTGGAATACCCTGAATCCGTTCGGCGACAGCGAAAACAGCAATATCTATCTGATGACCTACTGGTCTTCGATTAAGACTGCGCTGACGACGACCATCATTTGTCTGCTGATTGGTTATCCGACTGCCTATGCGATTTCGCGCGCCAATCCCGCTATGCGCAACGGCCTGCTGCTTGCCATCATGCTGCCTTTCTGGACTTCCTTCCTGTTGCGTGTTTACGCATGGATGGGCCTGCTGGGACACAACGGCATCATCAACAATTTCCTGCTCAAAATGCAGATTATCGAAGAGCCTTTAGACCTGTTTTACAACGCGTTCTCGCTGAACTTGGTCATGGTTTATGCCTATCTGCCGTTTATGATCCTGCCGCTTTACACGCAACTGGTGAAACTCGACAACCGCCTGCTCGAAGCTGCTTCTGATTTGGGCGCAGGGCCGATTAAATCGTTCTTCACCATTACCCTGCCCCTGTCTAAAACCGGCATCATCGCAGGCTCCATGCTGGTTTTCGTACCCGCAGTCGGTGAATTTGTGATTCCTGAGCTGGTCGGCGGTTCGGAAAACCTGATGATCGGTAAAGTCTTGTGGCAGGCGTTCTTCGATCAAAACAACTGGCCGTTGGCTTCCGCTGTCGCCGTCGTCATGGTCGCACTGCTGGTCGTGCCGATTGCATTGTTCCAGCATTATGAAAACCGCGAATTAGAAGAAGGATCCAAATAATGCAGAAATCCCGATTATCCTGGTTCCTGAAACTGATGCTGATGCTGTCGCTGGCGTTTCTGTATATTCCGCTGGTCGTCTTGGTCATCTATTCGTTCAACGAATCCAAGCTGGTTACCGTTTGGGGCGGCTTTTCGACCAAGTGGTACAGCGCATTGCTGGAAAACGACACCATCTTGGAAGCCGCTTGGCTGTCGCTGCGCATTGCCGCCGCATCTTCGCTTGCAGCCGTCGTTTTGGGCACGCTGGCAGGCTACGCAATGGCGCGTATCAAGCGCTTCCGCGGCAGCACCTTGTTCGCCGGTATGATTTCCGCGCCTATGGTTATGCCTGACGTGATTACCGGTCTGTCCATGCTGCTCCTGATTATTCAGGTGCAGATGTTCCTGCAAGGCAGCGAATTGCTCCAAAACCTTTACTTCGACCGCGGTTTCTTCACCATTTTTCTCGGACATACGACGCTTTGTATGGCATACATTACCGTCGTCATCCGCTCGCGCCTGGTGGAGCTTGACCAATCGCTCGAAGAAGCCGCAATGGACTTGGGTGCGCGTCCGCTGAAAATCTTTTTCGTCATCACCCTGCCCTTGATTGCCCCTGCCATCGCTTCAGGCTTCCTGCTCGGCATTACCCTGTCGCTGGATGATTTGGTGATTACCTCCTTCCTATCCGGTCCCGGTTCTTCCACATTGCCGCAGGTGATTTTCTCCAAAATCAAACTGGGTCTCGATCCGCAGATGAATGTGTTGGCAACCATCCTGATCGGCATCATCGGTACGCTGGTCATCGTCATCAATTACTGGATGATGCGCCAAGCAACCAAACGCGATCGGGAAGCAGCCGAAGCCTATCGTCAGGAAAAGCTTGCCGCAGAAAAAACAAATTGACCCAATCAGACAGGCTGACCGCATCAATGCAAGGTCAGCCTGTTTTCTTCACACAACCCGTTTAACCCACTTTTCAGACGACCCTCAACTTCCCACCAAAGGTCGTCTGAAAACGAGCGAAGCATTACCCTATGATTCATCCCAATTTCAAAGAATACCTTCCCTCCTATTATTTCAGCACCATCAATCCCCACGCCGCTTATCCCAAGCTTGAAGGTCGTCTGAAAACCGAAACCTGCGTCATCGGCGGAGGATTGACAGGACTTTGCACCGCCCTTCCCCTTGCCGAAAACGGACGCAAAGTTACCGTACTCGAAGCCGCCCGTATCGGCTTCGGCGCATCAGGGCGCAGCGGCGGGCAAGTCATCAGCGATTACGCCTGCGGTATGGAAGAAATCGAAAAACAAGTCGGCTTGGAACAAGCCCGCTGGTTTTGGCAGCAATCCCTGCAAGCCGTCGAACTCGTTGACGAACGGGTTAAAAAACATCAAATCGCCTGCGACTGGCAGCGCGGCTATGCCACCGTCGCCATCCGCCCGCAGCATTGGGAAGAATTGCAACAATGGCATGAACACGCCCGACAACATTACGGCGCTACCCATTACCAACTCTGGGATAAAGCCACGCTCAAGCAACAACTTGCCAGCGATATGTACTTGGGCGCACAGTTCGACCCCCATTCCGGCCACCTCCATCCGCTCAACTACACCCTGGGCATCGCCCGCGCCGCCGCCGAAGCAGGCGCGCAGATTTTCGAACAGTCCCCGATGACCCGTATCGAACCCTATCAAGGCGGCTGGCTCGTCCATACCCCGGACGGCAGCATCGAATGTCAAAACCTCGTGTATGCCGTCAACACCTACGCCGGTTTGCATCAAAAATTCAAGCCGTTGGAAAAAAAAGCCATCGCCGTCAGCACCTTCATCATCGCCACCGAACCGCTGGGCGAACGCGCCAAAGAACTCATCCGCAACAACATGGCCGTCTGCGACAACCGCCACGTCCTCGACTACTACCGCCTCAGCGCCGACGGCCGCCTGCTCTTCGGCGGCAAAGACAACGAATTCATCGACGATCCCGACCGCATGACCGAGCTTGTCCGCCAAGACATGCTCAAAGTCTTCCCCCAGCTTGCCGATGTCAAAATCGAACATTCATGGGGCGGCGAATGCGACATCACCGCCAACCTCGCCCCCCACTTCGGCAGGCTCGCGCCCAATGTTTACTATGCCCAAGGCTACTCGGGACACGGCATGGCAATTACCGGCATAGCAGGCCTTGCCATCGCCGAAGCCATCATGGGCGACGATGGTCGTCTGAAACCGTTTGAAAAACTCAAACACCCCAGCATCATCACTCAACCTTTCCTGCGCAAACTCGGCTCCTTCCTCGGCTCGAAATATTACCAATGGAAAGACAGCCGTTAAGCATTTGGTTAAGCTCGAACACATCAACAAAAGGTCGTCTGAAACCCGATTCAGGTTTCAGACGACCTTTTCGATATTGAATTGAAGGCTTACAATCAAAATGCTATCGCATCAAATGTTCAACGAACGCCCGATGCATTTAGATTCCTACCCTCTCCGTTTGTGCTCCAAACCCATTACATCAAATGAATCCCGCTTGCCGGATTGGAAACATTTTCATATACGGTAATCGAAACGATTTTTCCACTTTCGTCAAACACAATTTCCAGATAGGGCTTATCAGGGCTGCGGTCATGGTTGAAAAGGCGGAATACCCTTTGCGCCTCAAAAATCTTTCCGTGTGCTTTCAAATATTCGGGCAACTGGCTGATGTTTTGAAAACTACCGCCAAACCCGCCGCCATGTTTCTTAAGATATTCCGGCGTTCCTTCTATGTCGAAATTGTGCGTTACCCTCAGCGGCTGATCCGAACCTTGGCTTGTCTGTTTGCCTGTTGATAAAACCAAAGTATCCCGACGCCTGAGTGCTTTCATTTCTTGTACCACCGGTTCAACCGCCTGCTGATTATAGCTCCGCTCCCCTTTTCCCATCTGATCAATAGCCTCTATCACTTTATCAACGTTTTTAGGATCATTCGGATCAATATCAGGGAACAGTGCCTGCTCCAGCGAATCGTCTCCGCCGGGAATGCCCCAAATCGCCGCCAATTCTTTAGGGCTGCGTTCAAACAAACAACTGGAATCGATATTTTCGGCAACCTGACGGACAAAATCATCAATGCCGCCAATCTGATGCAGGTTGGTGCAATTTGAAGAAGGTGCGCCTTCTACTTGCTTGACGCTATTAGAGTTGGACGCGATTGGATTCAAATCGGGTTGGGAAGAAGCTGATGACGCGGAGGATGGAACAGCGGATGCGCCGACTTCTTTTGTTTTATCTTCTTTGCTTGGAGAACACGCAGTCAGCATGATTGCGGTAAGCCATAAGAGAAGTGATGACGTTCCGTTTTTCATTATTTTGTTTTCAACATAAAGAGGTCGTCTGAAAATCTGCCATTTCATTTTTCAGACGACCTGTTATTCATAGAACTCAAGAACCTTGTTATTGCCAGCAAGGTGCTCAATCCATCTTACCCGACGCGATAAAACGCCAAGCTGCCCAACAGGTTGGGGAAATGTTTGACCTGTTTGTTACCCGTCATGACCGCGCGCTCGAGGACGCGGATTTTGTTTTTGGCGCATAATAAATCAAAGTCTTTGAGCGTACACCAATGGATGTTCGGCGTGTCGTACCAATGGTAGGGCATGCGTTCGGAAACCGGCATATGGCCGCCGATGGCGATTTGGAAGCGGTTGCGCCAGTAGCCGAAATTCGGGAAGCTGACAATCGCCTGTTTCGCCACGCGCATGAGGCAGCGCAGGATTTTCTCGGTATTCTGCATGGCTTGGATGGTTTGGCTCAAGACGATAACGTCAAACGTCTGGTCGCCAAATTCCGCCAAACCCTGCTCCAAATCGGCTTGGATGACGTTTACGCCGCGCGACATGGCGGCGATGACGCTGTCGGTGTCGATTTCGATGCCGTAGCCGCTGCATTTTTTGTGTTCCACCAAAGCCGCCAGCAATTCGCCGTCGCCGCAGCCCAAGTCCAAGACGCGGCTGCCTTCGGGAATCCAGTCGTAAATCAACTGCAAATCGTCGCGCAAATTCATGATCGGCAATCCTTGTCAACATTGTTCATATAAACTGCTACGGCGCGCATATAGGCCTCGTCTTCCATCAAAAAGGCGTCATGGCCGTGGTTGGATTTGACTTCGATATACTGCACCGGCTTGTGCGCGGCAATCAGCGCTTTGACCAGCTCTTTGGAACGCGCGGGCGAGAAACGCCAGTCGGTACTGAAGCTGGCGACAAAAAATTTTGCTTTCACATTTTGCAGGGCGCGGGTCAGGCTGTCGCCGAAATCCGCCGCTGGATCGAAATAGTCCAAGGCCTTAGTCATGAGCAGGTAAGTGTTGGCATCAAACCGTCCGACGAATTTGTCGCCCTGATAACGCAGATAGGATTCCACTTCAAATTCAACGCCGTAGCCGTATTGATAGCCGTTTGAACGCAAATCGCGTCCGAATTTTTTGCCCAAACCGTCTTCGGCAAGATAAGTGATGTGCCCCATCATGCGGGCAATCCGCAAGCCGCGTGCGGGAACGGTATTGCGGCTGCGGTAATGTCCTTCGTTGAAATCGGGGTCGGTCAAAATCGCCTGACGTGCTACATCGTTGAACGCGATATTTTGCGTGGACAGTTTCGGCGCAGATGCAATCACTAAGGCATGGCGCACGCGCTCGGGATAGGAAATCGTCCACTGCAAAGCCTGCATGCCGCCCAAGCTGCCGCCGACAATCGCCGCCCATTGTTCGATGCCGAGATAGTCGGCAAGCGCGGCTTGGGATTTTACCCAGTCCTTCACCGTAACCACCGGAAAATCCGCGCCGTATTCCCTACCCGTTTCAGGATTGATCGACAAAGGCCCGCTGCTGCCGTCGCAGCCGCCCAGATTGTTCAAACCGACCACGAAAAAACGTTCCGTATCAATCGGTTTGCCGGGTCCGACCATATTGTCCCACCAGCCCGTATATTTATCCTCCGCCGAATGCCTGCCCGCAACATGATGGTTGCCCGAC
>CAUOMQ010000125.1:0-8408 GCA_963456805.1 uncultured Neisseria sp.
CGAGAAGTGAAACGGAAAAGAGAATTGTGGTAGTATGTCGGAAGCGAGAAAGCACTGGGGGCCGCGACTGTCGAAAAACTGCAAGCCTGGTTGGCGGCGCAAAGCATTAAAGAAACGACCGAGGCACGCGAGGGCTTGCAGTTATTTTTGGTAACGCCCCGTTTGGGTACGATTTCACCGTGGGCTTCCAAGGCGACCAATATCGCGGAAAACTGCGGTTTGGAAGGCATAGAGCGCATCGAACGCGGCATGGCGGTGTGGCTGGAAGGTCGTCTGAATGATGAACAGAAACAGCAATGGGCTGCTTTGCTGCACGACCGCATGACAGAATCCGTGCTGCCCGATTTTCAGACGGCCTCCAAATTATTCCACCATCTCGAATCCGAAACTTTCTCCACCGTCGATGTTTTGGGCGGCGGTAAAGAGGCTTTGGTCAAAGCCAATACCGAAATGGGCTTGGCGCTTTCAGCCGACGAAATCGATTATCTGGTTGAAAACTATCAGGCTTTGCAGCGCAATCCGTCCGATGTGGAGCTGATGATGTTCGCGCAGGCAAACAGCGAACACTGCCGCCACAAAATCTTCAACGCCGATTTCATCCTCAACGGCGAAAAACAACCGAAATCGCTCTTCGGCATGATACGCGACACGCACAACGCGCATCCCGAAGGCACGGTCGTCGCCTATAAAGACAATTCGTCCGTGATCGAAGGCGCGAAAATCGAGCGTTTCTATCCGAATGCGGCGGAAAACCAAGGCTACCGCTTCCACGAGGAAGACACACATATCATCATGAAGGTGGAAACGCACAACCACCCGACCGCCATCGCGCCGTTTGCGGGCGCGGCAACGGGTGCGGGCGGCGAAATCCGCGACGAAGGCGCAACGGGCAAAGGTTCGCGCCCGAAAGCGGGCTTGACCGGCTTTACCGTGTCCAACCTCAACATTCCCGACCTCAAACAGCCGTGGGAACAAGACTACGGCAAGCCGGAACATATTTCCTCGCCGCTGGACATCATGATTGAAGGTCCTATCGGCGGCGCGGCGTTCAACAACGAATTCGGCCGTCCCAACCTCTTGGGCTACTTCCGCACTTTTGAAGAGAAGTTTGACGGTCAGGTTCGCGGCTACCACAAACCGATTATGATTGCCGGCGGCTTGGGCAGCATTCAGGCGCAGCAGACGCATAAAGACGAAATCCCCGAAGGCGCATTGCTGATCCAACTGGGCGGTCCGGGCATGCTCATCGGCTTGGGCGGCGGCGCGGCTTCTTCGATGAATACCGGTACAAATGACGCGTCTTTGGACTTCAACTCCGTACAACGCGGCAACCCTGAAATCGAACGCCGCGCGCAGGAAGTGATCGACCGCTGCTGGCAGCTCGGCGACCAAAACCCGATTATCTCCATCCACGACGTCGGCGCGGGCGGCCTGTCCAACGCCTTCCCCGAACTCGTTAACGATGCCGGACGCGGCGCGGTATTCAAGCTGCGCGAAGTGCCGCTGGAAGAGCACGGCCTCAACCCGCTGCAAATCTGGTGCAACGAATCGCAAGAGCGTTATGTGTTGTCGATTTTGGAAAAAGATTTGGATACCTTCCGCGCCATCTGCGAACGCGAACGCTGCCCGTTTGCCGTGGTCGGCACGGCGACCGACGACGGTCATTTGAAAGTACGCGACGATTTGTTCTCCAACAACCCCGTCGATTTGCCGCTGAACGTCTTACTCGGCAAACCGCCCAAAACCACACGCAGCGACAAAACCGTGAGGTCGTCTGAAAAACCGTTTAACGCGGGCAATATCGACATCACTGAAGCCGCCTACCGCGTTCTGCGCCTGCCTGCCGTTGCCGCCAAAAACTTCCTGATTACCATCGGCGACCGCAGCGTCGGCGGCATGACCCACCGCGACCAAATGGTCGGCAAATACCAAACCCCCGTAGCCGACTGCGCCGTTACCATGATGGGCTTCAACACCTATCGCGGCGAAGCGATGTCTATGGGTGAAAAACCGACCGTCGCCCTGTTTGACGCGCCCGCTTCGGGCAGAATGTGCGTCGGCGAAGCCATCACCAACATCGCGGCGGTCAACATCGGCGACATCGGCAACATCAAACTTTCCGCCAACTGGATGGCGGCGTGCGGCAACGAGGGCGAAGACGAAAAACTCTACCGCACCGTCGAAGCCGTCTCCCAAGCCTGTCAGGCATTGGATTTGAGCATCCCCGTGGGCAAAGACAGCCTGTCGATGAAAACCGTGTGGCAAGACGGCGAAGAGAAAAAATCCGTCGTTTCGCCGTTGAGCCTGATTATTTCCGCGTTCGCACCTGTCAAAGACGTGCGCAAGACTGTTACGCCTGAGTTGAAAAACGTCGAAGACAGCGTATTGCTGTTTATCGATTTGGGCTTCGGCAAAGCGCGTATGGGCGGCTCCGCGTTCGGTCAGGTGTACAACAATATGAGCGGCGACGCGCCCGATTTGGACGATACAGGTCGTCTGAAAGCGTTTTACAGCGTGATTCAGCAGCTTGTCGCCGAAGACAAACTCTTGGCGTATCACGACCGCAGCGACGGCGGCTTGTTTGCCACGCTGGCGGAAATGGCGTTTGCGGGGCGTTGCGGGTTGGATATCACATTAGGAAGCATACTTTTTGCAACCATGATAGCAACCTATACACCTGCCCAGATTGACCACGACCTAAGCCTTGTTAATGCTGGTTCTATCATCTCTACCAAAGAAAACATAATCCGTTCGCTGTTTAACGAAGAGCTTGGTGCAGTTTTGCAGGTTCGTGCAGAAGATGCTGACTATGTACTCAAGCAGTTTGACAAGAAAGAATTTTTTGTAAACAAGGGTGGCTTCTCTCCGCGCAAGATAGGAAAATTTGCCAGCCATTATATTGGCACAATCAATCCGACATCCGACCGTCTTGTAATCACTGCTGCTGATGAAACTCTGTTCGACCAAACCCGCGCCGACCTGCAACGCGCATGGCAGGAAACTAGCCACGCCATCCAACGCCTGCGCGACAACCCTGCCTGCGCCGACAGCGAGTTCGCCCTGATTGGCGACAACGAACGCAGCGCATTGTTTGCCGACGTGAAGTTTGATGTAAACGAAGACATCGCCGCGCCTTTCGTCAACAGCGGCGCAAAACCCAAAATCGCCATTCTGCGCGAACAGGGCGTGAACGGGCAAATCGAAATGGCCGCCGCCTTCACCCGCGCCGGATTCGATGCCTACGACGTGCATATGTCCGACCTGATGGCAGACCGCGTCCACCTTGCCGACTTTAAAATGCTGGCGGCGTGCGGCGGCTTCAGCTACGGCGACGTACTCGGCGCGGGCGAAGGCTGGGCGAAATCCATCCTGTTCCACCCCGCCTTACGCGACCAGTTCGCCGCCTTCTTCGCCGCCCCGGACACGCTGACATTGGGCGTGTGCAACGGCTGCCAGATGGTCAGCAACCTCGCCGAAATCATCCCCGGCACGGCAGGCTGGCCGAAGTTCAAACGCAACCTGAGCGAACAGTTCGAAGCGCGCCTGAGCATGGTTCACGTCCCCAAATCAGCCTCCCTGATCCTGAACGAAATGCAAGGCTCCAGCCTGCCCGTCGTCGTCAGCCACGGCGAAGGTCGCGCTGACTTCGCGCTTCACGGCGGCAAAATTTCAGACGGCCTCGGCATCGCGCTGCAATACGTCGACGGACAAAACCAAGTTACCCAAACCTACCCGCTCAACCCCAACGGCTCGCCGCAAGGCATCGCCGGCGTTACCAACGCCGACGGCCGCGTTACCATCATGATGCCCCACCCCGAACGCGTGTACCGCGCCGCGCAAATGAGCTGGAAACCGGAAGACTGGACGGAACTGTCCGGCTGGTACCGCCTCTTCGCCGGAGCAAGGAAGGCTTTGGGTTAACCGGCAGGCTGATTTGATTCGGCTTTAAAGAAAAGGTCGTCTGAAAACGATTTAGCGGATTCTGCTATATTCGTTTTCAGACGACCTTTATGTCTCCTTACTATTCTTTTCTGCATTGACTACCACACAACATTTCATTTATGAATATAGTGGATTAACTTTAAACCAGTACGGCGTTGCCTCTCCTTGCCATACTATCTGTACTGTCTGCGGCTTCGTCGCCCTGTCCTGATTTAAAGTTAATCCACTATAAAAATAAATAAGAAATTTAAATGAGCACCTTAGGCAAGATATTAATAAAATTTTCTGTTTCATTAGTTCTTATTTATCAAATAGCTTATATTTTAAATGTTTATTTAACAATTAAATACAAGATAGAAATGATGAATGCTGCCGAAGACATACTAACCACAACCTATTATATAACTCAAATATTATCTATTTTTATTATTTTTGATATTCTAGTCATATTAATTTTGTTGACCTATATAAAATTTATTAAAAAACATAAGCTAGATAAACTATAACAATATCTAAAATTAATAAAGAATAATTGAGACAATACCCATTATATTTAAAAGCCATCTGAAGGCGATGTGTCTGAACTTGTTGAAAGCCGCCAACAGGCTAAGTGTGTCTGTTGCTGTCTACAAAGATGACTAGGATGCCTGATTATCGGGTATCCGGGGAGAGTTAAGGGGATATTTAGGTAGAATCAGGAGCGATTAGGGGTGGAAACAGCCGAAAATCTGTGTGTGGATTTCGGCTACTGGGGGAAAGTCTTTTTTGCAAAAATCTCATTTGTTTTCAGACGACCTCTTTGCGTCCTTTTGCGTATAAAGACCAAACCCGCCGCCATCATTCCGTATAATCCCCCTTAGCTCCCCATCAACTATAATCGGCACATTCAGACGGCCTCTCCCGATACTATGACCCGACAAGCCTTTATCCTCAGTGATTGCGAATTTTCCGAATGCGGCGAAAAGCCTTATGCACTGTTGACGGCGAATCCGACCAAGGAACATCACTATATCGCCCAGACCGAGCAGCGGCAGCACGCGCATAATCCGCAGGTCAGCCCGCAGAATCAGAATGTCTATAAGCTGCCTTTGTCCATGTTCCGCGAACCGGCTGCCGCCCGACGCTCCCGTTCCGGCGACAAGGTTCGCGGCGGGAACGAAAATCGCGGTGCGGCGGCGAGTGTCAACATCATCGGCAATCTGGCGGCGAAAAACCTCTACACGCTGACTTTCGTGGAAAACACCGCCAACCAGTACAATTTGGAAAGCTGGTTCAACCGCCACGAAAGCGGCTACGAAGAAGCCTGCAACCACTTGCGCACGTTGCACGAATGCCGTCTGAAAACGGACGAAACCGATACGGTCAAGGTTCCCGAAGCATTGTGGCGGATATTGCGGCTGAAATTCCTCGGCATCCTGCGCAATCCGCACAACCATAAAAACCTGTTCGCCCACCGCCTGCATGAGGCCGTTCGGGCGCGGCTGCCGGAGGTCGGGTTTGAGTTTGTGCGCCTGATCAGCAAGCGCGATCCGAGCCGCATCGAAGCCATTATGCAAAACTACCGTTTTTCGTTCCTCGGCTATGTCGATTGGCTGGCGGGGCTTTACGGCATGTTGAGCGAAGGCGTGGTGCAGCCGTCGCTGTTTGAGCGGCTGTTTTGCACCATATTCGCCGAACCCGATGCGGTGAAAATCGAGCTGTTCCGCTATGCCGAAAACGAGGGGCTGTGCCTCTTTGGCGACAGCAGTTTCTGCCTTCAGGCTTCGACGAAACTCATCAGCGTCGGCGTGAATATTTCGCACGATATGTTTGCCGTCGTCCACCTGCAAACCGACCGCTGGCTTGCGTTTAAAAATACTTTTCACCACGACGCGCCGAAGTTGGAAGGCAGGGTAAGGATTATCGACGGCGACCAAACCCAGCGGCTGATGTTCAACCGGCTGACCATCAGTCAGGCGCATGAAGCTGTGTTCGGCAGAAGCCCGAATATCGGCGACTATCTTTAACGCTCTGATGATGCACACACGCGCTTGATGTGAGGCGTATCGACGCTGAACAAAAGGTCGTCTGAAAACGATTTGGCGCACCCGCTGCTTTCGTTTTCAGACGACCTTGTTTGTACTCGACGCTTAAGCCTTGTTTTGCGCTGCCACTATTTACACTGCCCCACTGCCGCCGGATAAACCGATACCTGCGTCTGCGTCAGGGCAAACAGGTTTTCAAGCTGCGTTTGCGCTTGGCGGTTGGCGTGATCCAAAATTTGGGCCTTGCACGCGCTGGCGAGGACTTGTTTTTTGGCTTCGTCCTGCACGGTTTTGAACACTGCCTTATCCACGGGCAAAAGGTTGAACGAGCCGGTTTGGATGTCGTACACCTCGATATTTTCCAAATCGACGCTGAGGATTTCTACGGGCGGCAGGCTGATGAGGACTTTTCCGTCCACGATATTGACGTTGTCGGCGTGAAGTTTGTCCAAATCCAAGCCCGCCAACACTTTGCCGCGCACGATAAACAGACCGCTTTGCGAGTCCTGCCACAATCTACGCCAGTCGCCTTTTTTCTCGGTGCGTATGATGGTGTCGATGTAAAAAGCCGTGCTTTCCAAGCGGTTCATCTGCTTAATCTGCATCAAAACGCCTTCGCGCGAAATCGCTTCATGGGCGTTGTCGTTGCGGTGCTGGGCATAAAACCAGCCGCCCGCCGCTGCGAGTGTGCAAAAAATAGATATTAAAATCAATCGGTAAACCATTTTCATTAGGTTAGACCCTTTTCGGTTGCGTTAAACTTAACGCCCATATTCTTTCAAATGTTCAGATTTCAAGCAAAGGTCGTCTGAAAACGCCATTTTTGTTTTTCAGACGACCTTCTGTCGAAACATTACCAAAAAGTAATAAAAATCCGCCTTCAAACACAGTTTGCCTTTTAGTAAAGACAAGACTACAATCGCCTACATCCTTTCAGCCACGCAACACATCATGAACACCACCGACCTGCGCCGCCGCAACCTGCGGCAATGGATAGCGGACAAATACTGCGGCCAGCAAACCCGTTTTGCCGAAGCCATCGCCATCAACCAAGGTGAATTGTCCGCCCTTCTGAAAAACAAATCCTTCGGCGAGAAAAAGGCCCGCAAAATCGAACAGGCGGCGCAAATGCCCGCCATGTGGCTGGATCAAGAACACGCCACAGTCCAACCCGACCATCAAGAAAGACGCACCATGCCCCACATTTCCTCCATCCCCGAAATCCTCGCCGACATCAAAGCCGGCAAAATGGTCATCATCACCGACGCGGAAGACCGCGAAAACGAAGGCGATTTGCTGATGGCGGCGCAGTTCGTCACCCCCGAAGCCATCAACTTTATGATCAAACACGCACGCGGACTGGTTTGCCTGCCGATGGAAGGCAGCATGGTCGAGCGGCTCGGCCTGCCCATGATGACCCAGAAAAACGGCGCGCAATACGGCACCAACTTCACCGTTTCCATCGAAGCGGCGCAAGGCATTACCACCGGCATTTCCGCCGCCGACCGCGCCCTGACCATCCAAACCGCCGTCTCTCCGACCGCCAAACCCGAAGACATCGTCCAACCCGGCCACATCTTCCCCCTGCGTGCGCAAAAAGGCGGCGTCCTAGTACGCGCCGGACACACCGAAGCCGGTGTCGATTTGGCACAAATGAACGGGCTCATCCCCGCTGCCGTCATCTGCGAAATCATCAACGACGACGGCACCATGGCGCGTATGCCCGAGCTGATGAAGTTCGCCGAAGAACACAACCTCAAAATCGGCACGATTACCGACCTTATCGAATACCGCAGCCGCACCGAAAGCCTGCTCGAAGACATGGGCAACGCCCCCGTACAAACCCCGTGGGGCGAATTCCAGCAACACGTTTACGTTGACAAGCTCTCCGGCGAAACCCACCTTGCCCTCGTCAAAGGCAAACCCACCGCCGACACCGAAACCCTCGTCCGCGTACACGAACCCTTCAGCGTCATGGACTTCATCCAAGCCAACCCGCGCCATTCCTGGTCACTGCCCAAAGCCCTTGAGCGCATCCAGCAAGCCGACAGCGGCGTCGTCATCCTCCTGCACCGCACCGAAGACGGCGCCACCCTGCTCGACCGCACCCTGCCCAAAGGCGCCAACCAAGCCTACAAATGGGACAGCAAAAGCTACGGCATCGGCGCACAAATCCTCGCCGGCCTCAACGTCGGCAAACTGCGCGTGTTAGGACAGCCTTCCGCCTTCACCGGCCTGACCGGCTTCGGCTTGGAAGTCGTCGGCTTTGAAGAAGCAGAAAACAAATAAACCGCCTATCTTGTCAAAAGGTCGTCTGAAATCCCGATTCCGGTTTTCAGACGACCTTTTGCTATAAATTACTGATTCAGCCAACCTCCCATGAAAATTATAGTGGATTAACTTTAAACCAGGACGGCGTTACCTCGCCTTAGCTCAAAGAGA
>CAUOMQ010000126.1:0-8350 GCA_963456805.1 uncultured Neisseria sp.
TTGAGCTAAGGCGAGGCAACGCCGTACTGGTTTAAAGTTAATCCACTATAAAAGACAGCCGCAAGAAACCTGTTTGATGTTTATACAAAAAGGTCGTCTGAAAACCTGTATTTCCAGTTTTCAGACGACCTTTAATCCATCCGTATCAATTATTTTCCGGCTTTCACGCCCTGCCATTGGCGGACCATGAATTTCAAAATGGTGGGCTGGATAGGGACCATGATGAAGCTGTTTTTCAAATCTTCGTCGCTCGGGAAAATGGTGCGGTCGTCCCTGAACTCGGCTTCCATCAATTCGCGTGCGGGTTTGCTGGAAGGGGCGTAGGTGACGAAATTGCCGTTTTTCGCGGCGACTTCGGGGTCGAGGAAGTCGTTGATGTATTTGTGGGCGTTGGCGACGTTCTTCGCATCTTTCGGGATAACGAAAGAGTCCACCCAAATCCCCACGCCTTCTTTGGGCATCATGACGCGGATTTTTTCTTTGCCGCCCGCTTCTTCAGCGCGCCGTCTGGCAATGTTCAAGTCGCCGCCGAAGCCGATGGTGACGCAGGTATCGCCGCGCGCCAAGTCGTCGATGAAGCCGGACGAGGTAAAGCGTTTGATGTTGGGACGGTTTTTCTTGAGCAGCTCGGTTGCTGCTTTGATGTCTTCGGTATCGTTGCTGTTGGGGTTTTTACCCATGTAGTTCAACACCATAGGATAGATTTCCGCCGCGCTGTCCAAGTAGCTGATGCCGCATTGTTTGAGCTTGGATGTGTATTTGGGGTTGAACACCAAATCCCATTGATTGTCCGGCAGTTTGTCCGTGCCTAAGGCTTTTTTCACGCGCTCGGTGTTGATGGCGAAGGTGTTGGTTCCCCAATAAAACGGAACGGCGTATTCGTGGCTCGGATCGACGCCTTCCATCAGTTTCATCAATTCGGGATTGAGGTTTTTATAGTTGGGAATCAGGGATTTGTCGATTTTTTGATAAGCCCCCGCCTTAATCTGCCTGCCGACGAAGGTATTGGACGGACCGACGATGTCGTAGCCCGATTTCCCAGTCAATACTTTACTTTCCAGCGTCTCATCGCTGTCGTACACGTCGTAAGTTACCTTGATACCGTTTTTCTTTTCAAAATCGGCGACGGTTTCGGGATCGACGTATTCCGACCAGTTGTAAATCCTCAATACATTTTGGTTTCCCGCCTGACCCGCTTTGTCGGAGGTATTTTTATCCGAACCTCCGCAGGCGGCGAGCATGACGGCGGTCAGGGCGATGAGTGGCAGATGTTTGGTCATTATCATTCCTTGCATATCGGGTGGAAGGGAAAGTAAGGGATTATAAATCAGGCACGCACTATCTGATAGCAATTTCCATTATATTGATAGTCCGAAGGTCGTCTGAAAGTCCCTGATTCAATAGCTAGAAACAAGGTTTTGCGGTAATATAGCACCCATTTTCTTTTCACAATTACATACGGCCGGGAAGGTCGTCTGAAACCTTTTTAGTAGAGACATCGAAACATCATGAAAACCTCCGAACTACGCCAAAAATTCCTAAAATTCTTCGAATCCAAAGGCCACACCATCGTCCGCTCTTCCAGCCTCGTGCCGCACGACGACCCGACGCTGCTGTTTACCAATGCCGGCATGAACCAGTTTAAAGACGTGTTCCTCGGCTTCGACAAACGCGCTTACAACCGCGCTACTACCGCGCAAAAATGCGTGCGCGCAGGCGGCAAGCACAACGACTTGGAAAACGTTGGCTACACCGCCCGCCACCACACCTTCTTTGAAATGATGGGTAACTTCTCCTTCGGCGACTACTTCAAACGCGACGCCATCCATTTCGCTTGGGAATTCCTCACTTCCCCCGAATGGCTGAACATCCCTAAAGAAAAACTCTTGGCGACCGTATATGCCGAAGACGACGAAGCCTACAACATCTGGCTGAACGAAATCGGTATGCCTGCCGAGCGCATCGTCCGCATCGGCGACAACAAAGGCGCGAAATACGCGTCCGACAACTTCTGGCAGATGGGCGATACCGGCCCCTGCGGTCCTTGCTCCGAGATTTTCTACGATCATGGCGAAGAAATCTGGGGCGGTATTCCCGGCAGCCCTGAAGAAGACGGCGACCGCTGGATTGAAATTTGGAACTGCGTATTCATGCAGTTCAACCGCGACGAGCAAGGTAATATGAACCCGCTGCCCAAGCCGTCCGTCGATACCGGCATGGGCTTGGAGCGCATGGCGGCCGTGATGCAGCGCGTTCACAGCAACTACGAAATCGACCTGTTCCAAGACCTGCTCAAAGCCGTTGCCCGCGAAACCGGCGCGCCGTTCAGCATGGACGAGCCGAGCCTGAAAGTCGTTGCCGACCACATCCGCTCCTGCTCCTTCCTGATTGCCGACGGCGTGATGCCTTCCAACGAAGGCCGCGGCTATGTCCTGCGCCGCATCATCCGCCGCGCCGTGCGCCACGGTTACAAACTCGGTCAGAAACAGGCGTTTTTCTACAAACTCGTGCCCGATTTGGTGAAAGCGATGGGCGACGCGTATCCTGAGTTGAAAGAAAAACAAGCGCAAATCGAAGAAGCCCTGAAAAACGAAGAAAGCCGCTTCGCCCAAACTTTGGAAACCGGCATGGCTTTGTTGGAAAACGCCTTGATCAAAGGCAGCAACAAATTGGACGGCGAAATCATCTTCAAACTCTACGACACCTACGGCTTCCCATACGATTTGACTGCCGACATCTGCCGCGAACGCAATATCGATTTGGATGAAGAAGGCTTCAACCGCGAAATGGAAGCCCAACGCGCCCGCGCCCGCGCCGCGCAAAACTTCAAAGCCAATGCGCAACTGGACTACACAGGCGCGGACACCGAGTTCACCGGCTACGAAAAACGCAGCCAAGACACCAAAATCATCGCCTTATACAAAGGCAGCGAAGCCGTGGACGAACTCCAAGCAGGCGAAGCAGGTGTAGTCGTTTTGGAACAAACCCCGTTCTACGCTGAAAGCGGCGGTCAAGTCGGCGACGTGGGCTTTATCTTCGCAGGCGAAAACCGCTTCCGCGTCGAAGACACGCAGAAAATCAAAGCCGCCGTACACGGACAATTCGGCGCAGTCGTATCAGGTCGTCTGAAAGTGGGCGATGCCGTATCCGCCGAAATCGACAACGACATCCGCAACAGCATCATGCGCAACCACAGCGTTACCCACCTGATGCACAAAGCCCTGCGCGATGTTTTGGGCACACACGTCGAACAAAAAGGCAGCCTGCAAAACGCCGAGCTGACCCGCTTCGACATCTCCCACCCGCAAGGCATCAGCGCGGAAGAAATCGCCGAAGTCGAACGCCGCGTCAACGCCGCGATTATCGCCAACGTGCCCGTCAAAGTCGAAACCATGTCCATTGAAGACGCGCAAAAATCCGGCGCCATGATGCTCTTCGGCGAAAAATACGGCGACTTCGTCCGCGTCATCACCATGGGCGAATACTCCACCGAACTGTGTGGCGGCACCCACGTCGCCCGCACCGGCGACATCGGCTTCTTCAAAATCATCAGCGAAGGCGGCATCGCCGCAGGCATCCGCCGTGTAGAAGCCATCACCGGCCTTGCCGCGCTAGCATGGGCGCAAAACCAAGAAAGCCTGATGAAAAACATCATCTTTGAGACCAAAGCCCAAACCGAAAAAGACGTACTCGCCAAAATCCAAGCCAACGCCGCAAACGGCAAAGCCTTGGAAAAAGAGTTGGCAAAAGCCAAAGCCGAACTCGCCGTCCACGCAGGCGCAAAACTCTTGGACAACGCCAAAGACTTTGGCGCAGCCAAACTCGTCGCCGCCCAAATCGAAGCCGACGCAGCCGCCCTGCGCGAAATCGTTACCGATTTAACCGGCAAATCCGACAACGCCGTGATTCTTTTGGCGGCAGTCAACGACGGCAAAGTATCATTGTGCGCCGGCGTATCCAAAGCCTTGACCGGAAAAGTGAAAGCAGGCGATTTGGTCAAATTCGCAGCCGAACAAGTCGGCGGCAAAGGCGGCGGCAGATCGGATTTGGCACAGGCTGGGGGGACGGATGCTGCGAAACTGCCTGAAATGCTGGGAAGCGTCGAAGGCTGGGTAAACAGCAAGCTAGTTTGATGATTGATGTATTAAGTTAAGTAAAGAAGGTCGTCTGAAAAATTTTTCAGACGACCTTCTTTACTTAACTTAATACATCAATCATCAAACTAGCTTGCTGTTTACCCAGCCTTCGACGCTTCCCAGCATTTCAGGCAGTTTCGCAGCATCCGTCCCCCCAGCCTGTGCCAAATCCGATCTGCCGCCGCCTTTGCCGCCGACTTGTTCGGCTGCGAATTTGACCAAATCGCCTGCTTTCACTTTTCCGGTCAAGGCTTTGGATACGCCGGCGCACAATGATACTTTGCCGTCGTTGACTGCCGCCAAAAGAATCACGGCGTTGTCGGATTTGCCGGTTAAATCGGTAACGATTTCGCGCAGGGCGGCTGCGTCGGCTTCGATTTGGGCGGCGACGAGTTTGGCTGCGCCAAAGTCTTTGGCGTTGTCCAAGAGTTTTGCGCCTGCGTGGACGGCGAGTTCGGCTTTGGCTTTTGCCAACTCTTTTTCCAAGGCTTTGCCGTTTGCGGCGTTGGCTTGGATTTTGGCGAGTACGTCTTTTTCGGTTTGGGCTTTGGTCTCAAAGATGATGTTTTTCATCAGGCTTTCTTGGTTTTGCGCCCATGCTAGCGCGGCAAGGCCGGTGATGGCTTCTACACGGCGGATGCCTGCGGCGATGCCGCCTTCGCTGATGATTTTGAAGAAGCCGATGTCGCCGGTGCGGGCGACGTGGGTGCCGCCACACAGTTCGGTGGAGTATTCGCCCATGGTGATGACGCGGACGAAGTCGCCGTATTTTTCGCCGAAGAGCATCATGGCGCCGGATTTTTGCGCGTCTTCAATGGACATGGTTTCGACTTTGACGGGCACGTTGGCGATAATCGCGGCGTTGACGCGGCGTTCGACTTCGGCGATTTCTTCCGCGCTGATGCCTTGCGGGTGGGAGATGTCGAAGCGGGTCAGCTCGGCGTTTTGCAGGCTGCCTTTTTGTTCGACGTGTGTGCCCAAAACATCGCGCAGGGCTTTGTGCATCAGGTGGGTAACGCTGTGGTTGCGCATGATGCTGTTGCGGATGTCGTTGTCGATTTCGGCGGATACGGCATCGCCCACTTTCAGACGACCTGATACGACTGCGCCGAATTGTCCGTGTACGGCGGCTTTGATTTTCTGCGTGTCTTCGACGCGGAAGCGGTTTTCGCCTGCGAAGATAAAGCCCACGTCGCCGACTTGACCGCCGCTTTCAGCGTAGAACGGGGTTTGTTCCAAAACGACTACACCTGCTTCGCCTGCTTGGAGTTCGTCCACGGCTTCGCTGCCTTTGTATAAGGCGATGATTTTGGTGTCTTGGCTGCGTTTTTCGTAGCCGGTGAACTCGGTGTCCGCGCCTGTGTAGTCCAGTTGCGCATTGGCTTTGAAGTTTTGCGCGGCGCGGGCGCGGGCGCGTTGGGCTTCCATTTCGCGGTTGAAGCCTTCTTCATCCAAATCGATATTGCGTTCGCGGCAGATGTCGGCAGTCAAATCGTATGGGAAGCCGTAGGTGTCGTAGAGTTTGAAGATGATTTCGCCGTCCAATTTGTTGCTGCCTTTGATCAAGGCGTTTTCCAACAAAGCCATGCCGGTTTCCAAAGTTTGGGCGAAGCGGCTTTCTTCGTTTTTCAGGGCTTCTTCGATTTGCGCTTGTTTTTCTTTCAACTCAGGATACGCGTCGCCCATCGCTTTCACCAAATCGGGCACGAGTTTGTAGAAAAACGCCTGTTTCTGACCGAGTTTGTAACCGTGGCGCACGGCGCGGCGGATGATGCGGCGCAGGACATAGCCGCGGCCTTCGTTGGAAGGCATCACGCCGTCGGCAATCAGGAAGGAGCAGGAGCGGATGTGGTCGGCAACGACTTTCAGGCTCGGCTCGTCCATGCTGAACGGCGCGCCGGTTTCGCGGGCAACGGCTTTGAGCAGGTCTTGGAACAGGTCGATTTCGTAGTTGCTGTGAACGCGCTGCATCACGGCCGCCATGCGCTCCAAGCCCATGCCGGTATCGACGGACGGCTTGGGCAGCGGGTTCATATTACCTTGCTCGTCGCGGTTGAACTGCATGAATACGCAGTTCCAAATTTCAATCCAGCGGTCGCCGTCTTCTTCAGGGCTGCCGGGAATACCGCCCCAGATTTCTTCGCCATGATCGTAGAAAATCTCGGAGCAAGGACCGCAGGGGCCGGTATCGCCCATCTGCCAGAAGTTGTCGGACGCGTATTTCGCGCCTTTGTTGTCGCCGATGCGGACGATGCGCTCGGCAGGCATACCGATTTCGTTCAGCCAGATGTTGTAGGCTTCGTCGTCTTCGGCATATACGGTCGCCAAGAGTTTTTCTTTAGGGATGTTCAGCCATTCGGGGGAAGTGAGGAATTCCCAAGCGAAATGGATGGCGTCGCGTTTGAAGTAGTCGCCGAAGGAGAAGTTACCCATCATTTCAAAGAAGGTGTGGTGGCGGGCGGTGTAGCCAACGTTTTCCAAGTCGTTGTGCTTGCCGCCTGCGCGCACGCATTTTTGCGCGGTAGTAGCGCGGTTGTAAGCGCGTTTGTCGAAGCCGAGGAACACGTCTTTAAACTGGTTCATGCCGGCATTGGTAAACAGCAGCGTCGGGTCGTCGTGCGGCACGAGGCTGGAAGAGCGGACGATGGTGTGGCCTTTGGATTCGAAGAATTTTAGGAATTTTTGGCGTAGTTCGGAGGTTTTCATGATGTTTCGATGTCTCTACTAAAAAGGTTTCAGACGACCTTCCCGGCCGTATGTAATTGTGAAAAGAAAATGGGTGCTATATTACCGCAAAACCTTGTTTCTAGCTATTGAATCAGGGACTTTCAGACGACCTTCGGACTATCAATATAATGGAAATTGCTATCAGATAGTGCGTGCCTGATTTATAATCCCTTACTTTCCCTTCCACCCGATATGCAAGGAATGATAATGACCAAACATCTGCCACTCATCGCCCTGACCGCCGTCATGCTCGCCGCCTGCGGAGGTTCGGATAAAAATACCTCCGACAAAGCGGGTCAGGCGGGAAACCAAAATGTATTGAGGATTTACAACTGGTCGGAATACGTCGATCCCGAAACCGTCGCCGATTTTGAAAAGAAAAACGGTATCAAGGTAACTTACGACGTGTACGACAGCGATGAGACGCTGGAAAGTAAAGTATTGACTGGGAAATCGGGCTACGACATCGTCGGTCCGTCCAATACCTTCGTCGGCAGGCAGATTAAGGCGGGGGCTTATCAAAAAATCGACAAATCCCTGATTCCCAACTATAAAAACCTCAATCCCGAATTGATGAAACTGATGGAAGGCGTCGATCCGAGCCACGAATACGCCGTTCCGTTTTATTGGGGAACCAACACCTTCGCCATCAACACCGAGCGCGTGAAAAAAGCCTTAGGCACGGACAAACTGCCGGACAATCAATGGGATTTGGTGTTCAACCCCAAATACACATCCAAGCTCAAACAATGCGGCATCAGCTACTTGGACAGCGCGGCGGAAATCTATCCTATGGTGTTGAACTACATGGGTAAAAACCCCAACAGCAACGATACCGAAGACATCAAAGCAGCAACCGAGCTGCTCAAGAAAAACCGTCCCAACATCAAACGCTTTACCTCGTCCGGCTTCATCGACGACTTGGCGCGCGGCGATACCTGCGTCACCATCGGCTTCGGCGGCGACTTGAACATTGCCAGACGGCGCGCTGAAGAAGCGGGCGGCAAAGAAAAAATCCGCGTCATGATGCCCAAAGAAGGCGTGGGGATTTGGGTGGACTCTTTCGTTATCCCGAAAGATGCGAAGAACGTCGCCAACGCCCACAAATACATCAACGACTTCCTCGACCCCGAAGTCGCCGCGAAAAACGGCAATTTCGTCACCTACGCCCCTTCCAGCAAACCCGCACGCGAATTGATGGAAGCCGAGTTCAGGGACGACCGCACCATTTTCCCGAGCGACGAAGATTTGAAAAACAGCTTCATCATGGTCCCTATCCAGCCCACCATTTTGAAATTCATGGTCCGCCAATGGCAGGGCGTGAAAGCCGGAAAATAATTGATACGGATGGATTAAAGGTCGTCTGAAAACTGGAAATACAGGTTTTCAGACGACCTTTTTGTATAAACATCAAACAGGTTTCTTGCGGCTGTCTTTTATAGTGGATTAACTTTAAACCAGTACGGCGTTGCCTCGCCTTAGCTCAA
>CAUOMQ010000127.1:0-8080 GCA_963456805.1 uncultured Neisseria sp.
GGGTGGATATATAAATCTTAAACCTGCTCAAGGTATTTCCTGCCCTCATATTTTCAAAGAACTTATCATTTATTTCTTTAAATCTACCATCAGGTTCATTTTCTAAAACTTTATCAAATTTACTTTGTAATTCCTCTGCAATCTCTTCATATTGGAATCTACCATCTTCACAGTACCGTGATTTGATGTTCAAATATTCTCTATCATCTCCAAATAAATCTATTGCAATTTGAGATAATAGCCCATCCCAAGTATATGAATTATCTAAGTATCTCAAACTCATACCTGTTCCAATAAAGAGAACGGGATGGTTAGTATAGTTAGACATAAATTCTTTTATATTCATTGTATTAATCCCTAATAATATTAACAACGAGGTTTTCGTTGGACATCAATGCCTGGACCGCCTGTTTTCAGACGGCCTCCACCGCCCCCAATTCCAGCAACACCTGAAATCCATCATTGATATACCGCGAATCGGGCATTTCTAAAAATGGGAATGCCGCCACGTCGCCCAGTTTCAATGCTGCCATGCGCAGGATGACGGCGGCCAGGTTGCTGCGGACGATTTCGGGATCGGTGAATTCGGGGCGGCTGTTGAAATCTTCTTCTGAAAACAGTCGGATACACACGCCTGCGGAGACGCGTCCGCAGCGGCCGGAGCGTTGGCGGGCGGCGGCTTGGGAGATTTTTTCTACATGAAGCTGCTCCACTTTTGCCCGTGCGGAATAGCGTTTGACGCGCGCGAGGCCGGTGTCGATGACGTATTTGATGCCCGGCACGGTGAGCGAGGTTTCGGCGACGTTGGTTGCTAACACGATGCGGCGTTTCGCGCCTGTGGGGTGGAAGATTTTGTGCTGTTCGGCGTGTGACAGGCGTGCGAACAGGGGCAGGATTTCGTCGTTGCGACGCAGCGTGGACTTGCGCAGGGCTTCGGCGGCTTCGCGGATTTCGCGTTCGCCCGGCAGGAACACCAAAATATCGCCTTCGCCGTGTCGCGCCAATTCGTCCGCCGCATCGACAATCGCGTCGGTCAGCTCCACTTCCGCGTCGTCTTCGTCTTTGCTGGTCAGCGGGCGGTAGAGGATTTCGACGGGGTAGGTGCGCCCGCTCACTTCCAGCACGGGCGCGCCGTTGAAGTGTTGGGAGAAGCGTTCTGCGTCTATGGTTGCCGAGGTGATGATGACTTTCAAGTCGGGGCGGCGCGGCAGCAGCTGTTTCAGGTAGCCCAAGAGGAAGTCGATGTTCAGGCTGCGTTCGTGCGCTTCGTCGATGATAATCGTGTCGTAGGCGGCGAGATAACGGTTGGTCTGCGTTTCCGCCAGCAGGATGCCGTCGGTCATCAGCTTGACGCAGGCATCGCGCGAGGTGTGGTCGGTGAAACGCACCTTATAGCCCACCGCGCTGCCGATTTCCGATTTCAGCTCTTCGGCAATCCGCTCCGCCACCGAACGCGCGGCCAAACGGCGCGGCTGGGTATGCCCGATTAGCCCCGCCGCCCCGCGCCCGATTTCCAGACAAATCTTGGGCAACTGCGTGGTTTTGCCTGAACCGGTTTCGCCGCAAATAATCGTTACCTGATTTTCGGCAATGGCTTTTTTGATTTCTTCGAGCTTCTCGTGAACGGGTAGGGTATTGTCGAACTCGGGTTTGGGCAGTTTGGACAGGCGTTGCAGATAGAGGTCGTGCGATTTTCGGTATTTTTCTTCGACTTTGGACAAACCGCCGTATTTGTTGGGATTTTTGAAGGCGGATTGCAGGAAGTGGCGGTCTTTGGAGAGGGTTTGGGAGAAGTCGGGATGGGGCATGGTACGGGCGGATGTCGGTGAGAATAAAAATGGTAGTATTATAGCAAACTGGCTTTGCCTAATCGGTATGGGTACTATTTAGCCCTCTTTTGCAGGCAGGCTGTATTGTTTAATGAAAAGGAATATCTATGAAAAAGATTTTATGTTTGGTTTTGGCGATGAGTATGGGCAGCGTGGCATTTGCCGCGGAGTACAGAACGAAACAGCCCATTGCCCACGACTGGCTGAAAATCAACAGCAATCATTTCAATATTGAATCTGCCAACGAACGCGGGCATATATGCGGCGCGCAAGGCAAAATGGATAAGAATAAGGTTTGGAAAGATGGGGAAGGCTGCCAAATATCGTTCCAATTCAAGGGGGATGAGGTGAAAGTGGATGCCGAGGGCTGCGAAAATTATTGCGGCGCGGGCGTATCTTTCCCGTCGGAGTATTACAAACTGCCGCAGGTTTGTTCACAACAAGGTGTCAAAAAGATGGAAAACCGTTTTCAGACGACCTTACGTTCAGGAAAATTCGAACAGGCTGCGGACATCAAACAAAATTATCTGAAACAGTGCGGCGATTTCCTCAATCCGATTGAAACAGTGACTGCCGCCAACGATGCCGCCGATGCTTACCGTCAGGCAAACAACAAAGCCGCCTGTATCCAAACTTTGGATGCGGTGCAGGATCATTATGAGAGCCAATTGTTGGATAAGGACTTGGTGAATAAGATTAATGTGCAGATGGAGCGTGACAAAGCTTTGCGCCAACAATGTAGCTGAACGCTGATAAAAAGGTCGTTAGAAGGTCGTCTGAAAAGTAAATGTGTACTTTATGACGGCCTTTATTATTGCCGTTGGTCGCAAAAAATGCTCGTTTGGCATATTTATTACAAAGTCATATTGTTTGTGCTTAGAATGCGTTCCTGTCTTCGTCAGATAACAATTTTAAGAACAAAATTATGAAAAAATATCTTGCTTTGATGTGTGTTGCAGCCCTATCTGCCTGCGGTGGCGGCAGCTCTTCCCCCAGTACGCAATCCACGCCGACACAGGCTCCAAAATCTGCCCAAGCCCTGCCCTCGGCAGACGCAGCTTCCGCATTGCCGGTAGTTGCGAAATCGGAAAAACCGGAATCCGGCAAACAATTTTTCAGCGGAACCAATGCTTCTGATTCCGCAGTGGCATTCAATCATGCCGATTGGAACAAAATTACCGTTGAAGGCGTAGAGGTCGATCTTGCAGCCGTACAAGGCGAGAGTTTTAAAAACGGCTGGCGGGACAGCGTCGGTGGTTCGGAGAATAAACGCCTTGCCAATTTTGGCGGCAATTACGTCCTGCACCACAGTACACCCGATGCGGTTGCCGGCATCGTGAAGACCGAATCGCAAAACAATTACGCTTTCTTCAACGGTAATTTTACCCGTGAAGCAGAAATGCCGAAAATCGGACAGGCAGTTTACGACGTATCGACCGTCAGCGTGCGCGGTACTTTGGCCCAAGCATACGGTACGGGCCGTCTGACTGCCGATTTCGAAAGCAAAAAAGTCAGTGGCAGCCTCGGCTATTTCAACAAAACGCTCACCGTTGATGCGGATATCAACGGCAACAGATTTTCTTCCGTCACCCCGACGGCAGAAATACACGGCGGTTTCTTCGGTTCCGCAGCCGCAGAGACAGCCGGTGTTTATCAGGTCGGTAAAATCGTAGGGACGTTTGCCGGCCAAAAACAATAAAAAGTGAAAGTTGCATTTACTTTTTTACAAGGGGTGCAGACATTCAAAATTTCACGACTTTCGGCATAAATATCAAATGTGTAGCAACGGCACGGTAAAGTTGGTCATCTTACGGGCCTTGTTACTCAAGCAGAAAGTATTTAAAAACGAAAAAAGCACAAAATTTTGAATCGTCGAACCACCTCAAGGGGAAAGGTCGTCTGAAAACGGTTTGGTTATCCGTTTTCAGACGACCTATTTTTATGGTTGACTCGCAAAGGCAATGTTGAAGCGTTCACAAGCAGTTGCAGCAAAAAGAAAGAGCGGTTTTGTAGCGGCTCCTCTATATCGGTTACAATCCGTTTTTTTCCTTAAACCAATATTCCAAAGCACAAAATTATGCTGAAAATCATCTCTGCCAACGTCAACGGCATCCGCTCTGCCTACAAAAAAGGATTTTACGAATACATCGCCGCATCGGGCGCGGACATTGTCTGCGTGCAGGAACTCAAAGCGCAGGAAGCCGATTTGTCCGCCGATATGAAGAATCCGCACGGGATGCACGGCCATTGGCATTGCGCCGAAAAACGCGGTTACAGCGGCGTGGCTGTGTACAGCAAACGCGCGCCTGACAATGTGCAAATCGGTATGGGCATTGAAGAATTCGACAGGGAAGGGCGGTTTGTGCGCTGTGATTTCGGCAAGTTGTCGGTGATTTCGCTTTATCTGCCCAGCGGCACCAGCGCGCCGGAGCGGCAGGAATTGAAATACCGCTTTTTAGACGCGTTCTATCCCATGCTTGAAGCCATGAAGGCGGAGGGGCGCGACATTGTTGTCTGCGGAGACTGGAACATTGCCCACCAAAACATCGACTTAAAAAACTGGAAAGGCAATCAGAAAAACTCAGGCTTCCTGCCCGAGGAGCGCGAATGGCTAGGCAAAGTCATCCATACGCTCGGCTGGACGGATATGTGGCGCACGCTCTATCCCGACAACCCCGGCTACACTTGGTGGAGCAACCGCGGGCAGGCGTATGCGAAAGATGTCGGGTGGCGCATCGATTATCAGATGGTTACGCCCGAACTCGCTGCCAAAGCGGTATCCGCGCATGTTTATAAAGACGAGAAATTTTCCGACCATGCCCCTTTGGTCGTGGAGTACGACTATGCTGCACAATAAAGTTTTCGGCAAATACGATTGGAACATGAACGGTAAAACCGGCATAGGCGCGGCATGGGTGGTCGCCGCGTTTGTATTGCCTATGCTGGTGTGGACGATATTCATGCTGGCGCGGATGTCCGGCTGGGTTGAAATGACCCGCGCAAATCCGCTTTGGGCGGTGGTGTGGCTGCTGTTTTCGCTGCCTTGCCTCCTGATTGCCGCCAAATGTTTCGGCTGGAAAGGCTGGCGGTTGATTGCCAACATCCTGATCTGCCTCGCCACCTGCGCCGTTTTAAGTGTCCCCGCCGTGCTCTTGATTACCTTTACGCTCAACGATTTGCTCAAATAGGTCGTCTGAAATGCGAACTTTCGAACTCGAAGACCTGACGCTTTTCTTGATACGCGACGCGGACGAAGCGGAAATGTGGATAGACCGCTGGGCGGTCAGCTATCCCGTC
Source organism: uncultured Neisseria sp. (assembly GCA_963456805.1). GTDB lineage: Bacteria > Pseudomonadota > Gammaproteobacteria > Burkholderiales > Neisseriaceae > Neisseria. The sequence continues at coordinate 5,127 of CAUOMQ010000127.1, forward strand.
GTCCAAACCGCTGCCGCTTCCGCCAATCAAAGCATCGCCCAATGGCAGGCAAATATTCAAACAGCGTTTGAAGGCATCAGCGGCGAACACATCGCCGTCGTCGCACACGGCGCAGGCGTATCCGCTTTTCTGGCGTGGCTCTACCAAACCGACATCCTGACGCAGAAAAAAATCGTCAACATCATCCTTGTGTCGCCGCGTCCAGAAGCCTTTCCCGACGATGAAATACACACCTTCCAGCGCGTCCGTTGTCCCTGCCGCACCGCGCTTGTCATCGCCGAACAAAACGGCACGCTGCGCAACTGGGCGGAAGAACGGGCAAACCTGTGGAACGCCCGCCTCCTCCTGTCGCCGCACTCCGGCACGCTCAACGGCGCACTCGGCGGCTGGCAATGGGGCATGAAGCTGATGCAGGAAATGCTCTTGAGTTGAACAAAACACTTGCAAGGATAAAACAGAAAAGGTCGTCTGAAACTGGAAATCAGGTTTCAGACGACCTTTTCGCAGGCAAGTAACAGTTTCGGGTAAAATACGGCAGTTCGCCAATTATCCGAAAGAATCCCATGTATTCCTTAGCCCGCAGCCTGTTGTTTAAACTTGATGCCGAAAAAGCCCACCATTTCACTCTCGACGCGCTCAACAAAGTGTACAAACTCGGTTTGCTTCCGATTTTCGACAACCGAACCAAGCCCGTCAAACTCATGGGCATCAACCTGCCCAATCCGGTCGGGCTGGCTGCCGGACTCGATAAAAACGGCGAATACATAGACGCATTGGGCGCACTCGGTTTCGGCTTCCTCGAAATCGGCACGGTCACGCCCAAACCGCAGCCCGGCAACCCGCAGCCGCGCCTCTTCCGCGTTCCCGAACACCAAGGCATCATCAACCGCATGGGCTTCAACAACCACGGTATTGACGCCATGATTCAAAACATCGAAAAAAGCCGTTATCAAGGCGTGTTGGGCATCAACATCGGCAAAAACGCCGTAACCCCCATCGAAAACGCCGCCGACGACTATTTAATCTGCCTCGAAAAAGCCTACGCACACGCAAGTTACATTACCGTCAATATTTCCTCTCCCAACACTAAAAACCTCCGCGCACTGCAAGGCGGCGACGAACTGAGCGCGCTACTCGAAGCCCTGAAAAACAAACAGGCGCAGCTTGCCGCCGCGCACGGAAAATACGTCCCACTCGCCGTCAAAATCGCTCCCGATTTAGATGAAGCACAAATCGAAGACATCGCCCACGTCGTCAAATCCGTCGAAATGGACGGCATCATCGCCACCAATACCACCATCGACAAATCAAGCCTCGGCAGCCATCCGCTCGCAGGCGAGCAGGGCGGCCTAAGCGGCCTGCCCGTGCGCGAAAAAAGCAACCAAGTGCTGAAAACATTGGCGGAACACATAGACGGCAAGCTGCCGATTATCGGCGTAGGCGGCATTATGAACGGCAAGGATGCCGCAGAAAAAATCCGTCTCGGCGCAACCGCCGTCCAAGTGTACAGCGGCATGATTTATAAAGGCCCGGCATTAGTGAAGGATTGTCTGGCAGCGTTGAAGTAAACGCGATTTCCAACATAAGAGGTCGTCTGAAAACCGGTTTAACTGGATTTAAACGGTTTTCAGACGACCTTTTTAACGGAAATTCAGATCTCAATAACCCATTAATACAATTTACTATTAAGGTAGTTTAATCGTCTTTAAAACTTACCTATTTATGATTCACGGGTTATATAAAGCGTATGCCAAGACAATGGTAAACCTGATGCCTTATTCTCAAACTCTTTTTTCATACTGACAACAAATGTTGCTTTCAGCTTATGTCCATTTCTAACTGTCTCAAATTCATAGAAAGCATAATTAGTAGGTGCTATATGGTCATAGACTTTTTGATCAGTCATATCATCAAATACTGTCAGTGTAAGATCATATTTGATTTGTTCTTCACGAGGTAAGTCCTGCAAATAATATTTTCTTTTAAAATTTAAGCCTACGTCTTGAAAGTCTTTAGGCGTAAAAGAAAAAATATTTTCCATATCAACATAAATCCATACCTTATTCCATAATGACTTCTCATCATTTCTAAATAGATAACTGTAATAGTATGCAAATATGCCGCGTTCAGCATTATTTGGCTTTTTGATTACATAAGTATAATGGAGCGTTGCACTGGTTACAGGTACGTCAGTTTCTTTAGGAACATTCCGTTGAACATAAAACAATGAGTCCTCTTCAAAATCTTCTAATCTTTTTAAATTGCTTAATAAATTAATATTTTCAGATATAAATTGCTTTATAGTTTCATTGTCTTGTTTAGTATATTCATAACCTACATTATTAGCCAAGTCATACTGTTCCGGAGTTACTGTATTGTACAACCAGTAAGTATATGGTTTTTGGTCGGTCCAATAATTATTGGATAAAAAGATTAATAAAAAAGATATGATAATAAGTATGAATATTATGCATTTTTTAAACATAATATTTCCTTTTCAAAGGAGAATTGCTTGAAATAACCTGAGGTTGAGGCATACAAGATTTCTCCGCATGAAACTTTGTCCGTAATGCCTGTCCCAGCTTTTCACCATCAGGACGGGGTGCTTTACATAAAGCGTTACGATGTTTATTCAAATATATTCTCATAAAAAACAAGCAGTTTGGAGTAAGATCATCAAATTACCTAAAAATGTCGGATTTCCAGCACAACTTCCACTTGCCTGTTAATCAGGTAAAGAAATTATATTCAGTTTTAAATTAATCAACCAGATTATGAGAACAAATAGAGTTCCGTAATACATTCCATACATAAAACTTCTCAATTGACTTGTTTTTCTTTCGGTATGAATAAACCCTCCAGAGAATAATAAACAAAATAAAAACATAAAAAAGACAAATGGTTCATTAATAAGTAGCATCCATAGAGTTATTGTCCATATTTCAGTATATATC
>CAUOMQ010000128.1:0-8075 GCA_963456805.1 uncultured Neisseria sp.
CCCGTACACGGCGGGCGTTGCCGCCTTGTCTCATTTTTATTTTAATCCACTATAACCATTGCAAAAACAAAACGTCGTCTGAAAACAAGCATTGCCCGTTTTCAGACGACGTTTCCGCATTTTCAAACCGTCTTAAGCCCGACTAATCAAATGCTCGACCAATGCCGGCACGCCTTCCGCCGCGCGTTTCGGAATCACTTCGACATCCGCGCCCACGCCTTGCGGGTTCGGATCGACCAGATAGCGTTCCGCAGCGGGCGGCGCGTAATGAATCAGCGAAGCCGCCGGATAAACCTGCATCGACGTGCCGACAATCATGACCACATCGGCATCGCGCATTTCTTCGACCGCCGCGTCAAACATCGGTACTTGTTCGCCGAAAAACACGATATGCGGGCGCATCGGATTGCCTTGGCTGTCGCGTACATCGTCAGTCTGCTCGCCGGTAAATTCGATGATTTCGTCGTCATCGACAGTGCTGCGCAGTTTGTTCAGCTCGCCGTGCAGGTGCAATACTTGGCTGCTGCCTGCCTTCTCGTGCAGCGCGTCCACATTCTGCGTGATGATGTGCACATCGTAATATTGCGCCAGCTTGACCAACGCCAGATGTGCGGCGTTCGGCTCGGCGGCGTTTGCCTGAAGCCTGCGCTGGTTGTAAAAATCAATCACAAGCTTGGGATTGCGCGCCAAGGCTTCGGGCGTGCAGACATCCGTCACCCTATGCCCTTCCCACAAACCGCCCGCATCGCGGAAAGTCAGCAACCCGCTGTCGGCGCTGATTCCCGCGCCGGTCAGGACAACGCATTTTTTCATATCGTTATCCCGCCTTATTGCCGGTAAGTCTGCAAGAAGCGCTCGAGTTTGCCCATGGCTTCTTCGATTTGGTGGGTGTATGGCAGGGTAACGATGCGGAAGTGGTCGGGTCGTATCCAGTTGAACCCCGTTCCTTGGACGAACAAGACTTTTTCGCGCACGAGCAGGTCGTAGATGAATTTCATGTCGTCATGGATGCCGTACATTTCGGTATCGATTTTGGGAAACATATAAAGCGCCCCCATCGGCTTGACGCAGGATATGCCGGGAATTTGGTTGACAAGTTCCCACGCTTTATTGCGCTGCTCCAGCAGGCGGCCGCCGGGCAGGATGAATTCGTTGATGCTTTGATAGCCGCCCAAAGCGGTTTGGATGGCGTGTTGCATGGGCGTGTTGGCGCATAGGCGCATGGACGAGAGCATATCGAGGCCTTCGATATAGCCTTTGGCATGTTCTTTCGGACCGTTGAGCACCATCCAGCCTTGACGGAATCCAGCAACGCGGTAGGCTTTGGAGAGTCCGTTGAAGGTAATGGTCAGCAAGTCGGGCGCGAGTGCGGCGATGTGGTGGTGAACCGCGCCGTCGTAGAGGATTTTGTCGTAGATTTCGTCGGCGAAGATAATCAGACCGTGTTTGCGCGCCAACTCGGCGATTTCGAGCAGGATTTCTTTGCTGTACACCGCGCCGGTCGGATTGTTGGGATTGATGACGACGATGGCTTTGGTTTTGGGCGTGATTTTGGCTTCCATATCGGCAAGGTTGGGAAACCAGTCGTTTTCTTCGTCACACAAATAATGGCGCACCGTACCGCCCGCCAAAGTGGCGGCAGCCGTCCACAGCGGATAATCGGGTGCGGGAATCAGGATTTCGTCGCCGTCGTTCAAAAGCGCCTGCATGGACATGGTAATCAGCTCGGACACACCGTTGCCGATATAAACGTCGTTGACTGAAATGTCGCGCAGACCTTTGGTTTGATAGTAATGAACGATGGCCTTGCGGGCGGAATACAGCCCTTTGGAATCGCAATAGCCCTGCGCGGTCGGCAGGTTACGGATCACGTCCACCAAGATTTCATCGGGCGCTTCAAAGCCGAACGGCGCAGGGTTGCCGATATTGAGCTTGAGAATTTTATGGCCTTCTTCTTCGAGTTGCAGGGCTTTTTTATGTACAGGGCCGCGGATATCATAGCAAACATGGTCCAGCTTGGATGATTTGGGAAATTTCTCCATGATGTGTGTTCCGTAAAATTGTTAACAATGGGGGTAAATGTACTCCGTTTACAGGCGGAAAGAAAGGGACAAATGCGGGATTTTTGGCTGCCGCTTCAAGAATCAAGTGTCAAAAACAAATAAGGTCGTCTGAAAACCCTTTTTCAAGATTTTCAGACGACCTTTCCGTGTTACAAAATGCTTAAACGGGCAAGCCGGTTACGCGCCGTAAACGGGGTATTTGTCGCAAAGCGCGGTGATTTGTTTGCGGACGTTTGCCAGATTCGCTTCGTCTTCAGGGTTTGCCAAAACATCGGCAACGAGGTTGGCGAGGACTCGGGCGTCGGCTTCGTTGAAGCCGCGCGTGGTCATGGCGGCGGAGCCGATGCGGATGCCGGAGGTAACGAACGGTTTTTCCGGGTCGTTCGGAATGGCGTTTTTGTTGACGGTGATGTTTGCTTTGCCCAATGCGGCTTCGGCGGCTTTGCCGGTGATTTTCATCGGTTGCAGGTCAACGAGGAAAACGTGGCTTTCGGTACGGCCCGAAACGATGCGCAAACCGCGTTTGACCAATTCTTCCGCCATCGCTGCGGCATTGATTTTCACCTGTTTCGCGTATTGTTTGAACTCGGGTTGCAGGGCTTCTTTGAACGCAACGGCTTTGGCGGCAATGACGTGCATCAGCGGACCGCCTTGCAGGCTTGGGAAGATGGAAGAGTTCAACGCTTTTTCATGCGTGTTGTCGCGGCACAAAATCACGCCGCCGCGCGGACCGCGCAGGGTTTTGTGGGTGGTGGTGGTGACGAAGTCGCAGAACGGGACGGGGTTGGGATATTCGCCGCCGGCAATCAGGCCTGCGTAGTGCGCCATATCGACAAAGAGGTAGGCACCGACTTTGTCGGCGATTTCACGGAATTTCGCCCAGTCGATTTGCAGGGCGTAGGCAGATGCGCCGGCAACGATCATTTTGGGTTTGTGTTCGAGCGCGAGGCGTTCGACTTCGGCGTAATCGAGGACTTCGTTTTCATCCAAGCCGTAGGTAATGGCGTTGTAGAGTTTGCCGGAAATATTGACGCTGGCGCCGTGAGTCAGGTGGCCGCCGTGGGCGAGGCTCATGCCGAGGATGGTGTCGCCGGGTTTGAGGACGGAGGCGTACACGGCTTGGTTGGCTTGGGAGCCGGAATGGGGTTGGACGTTGGCGTATTCCGCACCGAAGAGTTCTTTGACGCGGTCGATTGCCAGCTGTTCGACGATATCGACGTATTCGCAGCCGCCGTAGTAGCGTTTGCCGGGGTAGCCTTCGGCGTATTTGTTGGTCAATTGCGAACCTTGTGCCTCCATCACGGCGCAACTGACGTAGTTTTCGGAAGCAATCAGTTCGACGTGGTCTTGCTGGCGTTGGTCTTCTTGGGCGATGGCGGCTGCCAGCTCCGGATCATATTGGGCTAGGTTGACGCTTTTTGAAAACATCTTCTCGACTCCTTTGTCGGTTGGGAAACGGGGATTGATAAGTGTTGAACAATGTACCAAATCGGTTTGGATTGTCAACGATTTTATCTTTCAGACGACCCCTTTGCTGCTTGGGAGGTCGTCTGAAAAGTTTTATTTGAACAGATTGTCTTGTTTCAAATGAAAGTCGATTTTTTCGAGCAGGGCTTCGAGGTCGGTCTCGGCTTGGGCGGCGGCGAGGTTTTTGCCCAACTCCTCCAAAGCCAGCGCATCGAGCCTGCGGCGTTCAAGTTTGCGCGCCTCTTCGTTGAAGATTTTGATGTTGTCGGGCAGGACGAGCGGCGGCACGCTGCCGTCGGTCGTATAGAACGCTTCATCCGCAAACACGAACCCCTCCGGCAATGCAGGCGCATTGTCGTAGTCGGCATCGTTGACCGGCATCCACTCGGAATGCTGTTCCAACAGGACGAATTGCCCGTTCATACCGTAAATATGGGCAAAACGGGAGATCTTGGGGCGTTTGGTGTTCATGCAAAGATTGTATGCCGATGATGCGGGAGCGTCTAGGGTGGAAATTTGCGTCGTCGCAGTAGGAAGGTCGTCTGAAAGTAGTATAATTACAGATTCGATAAAATTTTGAAGAAAAATATAAAAAGGGAAAACCCAATGTCAGCAAACACAAACAAACAATGGTTAAGCGTCATCGCTCTGGCAGTCGGCGCATTCATTTTCAACACCACCGAATATATCCCGATTGCCTTATTGAGCGACATCGGCGCGACCTTCAATATGCCGCCGACCGAAGTCGGTATCATGATTACCGTGTATGCCTGGATTGTCGCGCTGCTGTCGCTGCCGTTGATGCTGGCAACGAAAAACATCGAACGCCGAAAGCTGCTGCTCATCCTCTTCGCGTTCTTTACCCTCAGCCACATCGTTTCCTATTTCGCCCGAAGTTTTGAAATCCTGCTCGTCAGCCGCATCGGTATCGCCCTGACGCACGCCGTGTTTTGGTCGATTACCGCCTCGCTGGCAGTGCGTGTTGCGCCGCAAGGCAAAGGCAATCAGGCTTTGGGGCTGCTCAGTACGGGGACGGTCATGGCAATGGTGGCGGGCATTCCGCTCGGGCGCGTTATCGGGCAACATTCAAGCTGGCAGTTCAGCTTTTTGCTTATCGGACTTTGCGCGGCGGCGGTCATGGGCATATTGGCGAAAAACCTGCCGCTGCTGCCCAGCGTGAACACAGGTTCGCTCAAAAGCCTGCCCGGATTGCTCAAGCGCAAAAACCTCATGCTGCTCTACGCGCTGACCGTCCTCCTGATTACCGCCCACTTTACGGCATACAGCTATATCGAACCCTTCGTCCTGCAAGCCGGCGGCTTCGCGCCCGAACAAGTGACCATCGTCTTGAGCCTGTACGGACTGGCGGGGTTTGCCGCGTCGTATCTGTTCGGCAAATGGTTTGCCAAACACCAGCGCACATTCCTGCTGACCTCGGTATCCGTCATCATGGCTTCAACGCTCTGCCTGCTGCCCCTTGCCACTTACCCGATAGCCGTTTACGCGCTGGTGTTTGTCTGGGGTATCGCCATCGTCGTCTTAAGCCTCGGCATGGTCTCCAAAGTATTGGACTTTGCCTCGGATGCGACCGATGTAGCCAACTCGATTTACTCAGGCCTCTACAACGTCGGCATTGGAGGCGGCGCGCTTTTGGGACATTACGTTACCGTGTGGGCAGGTATTTCCAACATCGGTTTTGTCGCCGCAATCTTGGCAGCGGCAGGATTGGGCGTGTGCCGGATGTTGGTTGAGATGCGGAAATAAGGGGATTGTATAAAAAAGAGGTCGTCTGAAAACGTTTCTTTTTTATTTAAATACATCGCCCCGCAGTCGGGACGCTCCGTCTGTCTAGGCGTGAGAATGAATTTCTAAGTTTGGAATAAAACAAACCGGATTCCTTTGATGGGAATCCGGTTTTTCTTTTCGATGATTGGATTTTCAGACAACGTTTTGGGTCGTCTGAAACCTTATCCATGCTCTTTACCTTCGTTTATTCAAAACATTATAGTGGATTAACTTTAAACCATTACGGCGTTGCCTCGCCTTAGCTCAAAGAGAACGATTCTCTAAGGTGCTGAAGCACCAAGTGAATCGGTTCCGTACTATCTGTACTGTCTGCGGCTTCGTCGCCTTGTCCTGATTTAAATTTAATCCACTATATAAAATAAGGTCGTCTGAAAACGTTGTTTTGTTTCAGACGACTTTTGATTTTAATCCGATAAATTTTACTTCCTGCGGGCTCCCTTTCCCCGAAAATAAACTGCAACCGCGCACAAGGCTGCGCCTGCGCTCAGGCAGCCGAACCAGCTTGTGCTGGCGGCGGCGGGATGGGGCGAAGCGAGTGCGGCGGCAAAGGCGGCGGCAAGGAGGGTTGCGCCGGCGAGGCGCAGGCGGGCGGGGTGTTGGACGGGTCGTCCGAGCATGGTTTTGGCGTGGGGCGTTTGCGAGAGCATGAGGCAGAAAAAGCCGCCGGAGCAGAGGGAAAACATCAGGAAATACAGCATGGTTATTGCGCCTTTTCGATGCGGCGGGCGATGAGGAAGAATATTGCCGCAAATGTCAGGAAACACAGTTCCACCGTCCAATAGAGCGTGTCCCCCGACCGAATCGACAGCCAGAGAGGCCGTCCGACATAAATATCCAAGAGCGGGATCAGGGTGCACAGTGCGGCGGCGGCGTAAAACAGGCCGCGCCATTTGATATACGCGGGGTAGGGGAAGAAGGCGGCAACCGCAGCGGCGGCCCAGACGGCAAAGAGGCTTTGCGCTTCCCAAATTTCGCGCCCGTCCCAGTCTGCGGGCAGCAGGCGGTTGGTGCAGAAAAAGGCGGCGCAGGCAAGCGGGAAGCCGGCGAACACGGCGATGTTGATGCGTTCCGCCCACGCAATCCCGCGCAGGGGCGGCTGTTTGCGGTTGCGTCGCTTCATCGGCCACATTACCGCACCCGTCGCAATCATACCGCAACCCGCCATACCGCTGAAGAAATAAAGCCAGAGCGTCGGATAGTCGGCAAAGCCCGCCGTATGCAGGCTGTAGAGCGAAGAGTAGATCTGTTCGAAGCCGCCGTAGGCATCTTTGCGGTACACCTGCGCCCCGTCACTCAAACGTACCGCCACCGACAAATCAGGGTTCGAGCCGACGCTTCTTTTGTCGAAATAATCCGCCGACAACACCGCTTCTTCGCGGTCGGGGTCGGTGATGGTCAAGTTGATTTCCTTGTCCGTCCCATTTGGGCGCAACTTTTGCACCGTCGGATACCAATCCGCCATCTTCCGCTGCTCTCCCGCGTTTTCAGACGGCCTCGGCACATAGGCGGAGCGCGCCTCGAATTCTTCACCCGACAATTCCGCTGCCGTTTGGCTGTAGGTCATCACCGTATGCGAAGTCAGCAAGAGGCCGCTGTAAACAATCATCACATGAAACGGCAGCGGCAGTACGCCCAGCAGGTTGTGCGCGTCCAGCCAGCTTCTGAGCTTTTTGCCTGCGCGGAAAGTGAAAAACTCCGCCAAAATCTTTTTATGCACAATCACGCCGCTGATTACCGCCGCCAGCGCGACCACCGCGGCCGCAGCCGTCAGCCAGTAACCGCCGTATTCCGCCGCCGCGAGGTTGCTGTGGATGGAAACCAGATAACCTGCCCCCGCCGTTTCGCGCGGTTTGGACTGCGGCGCGTTAGGATAAGGGCTGATGGTGGTATAGGACGCCTCTTCGGCCCCGCGTTCCGTCCAGCCCAAATCCAAGTACGGCGAACGTTCGGTCGGCAGAGAAACCGACCATTCTGCCGCATTCGGCGCATGGCGGCGCAGATAGTCCAGGGCGGTCGCCAACGAAACCTGTCCGTCCGGCAGGCCGTCTGAAAACGGCAGCTCCGGCTGCATCCATACATCCAGTTCGGCACGGAAAAACGCAATGCTTCCCGCAAGGAATATTACGAACAAAACCCACGAACAGATCAGTCCCGTCCATGTGTGGATTTCCGCCATTACCTTGCGCAGCTCCGCCTCCTTAGCCATGCGGCAGCCCTGCCGCCGAAAGCAGCAACACCGACAGCGACAGCGCGCAAAACACCGTCCGCAGCCGCCGCGCCGCCAACGCCCACAGAAATACCAGCGGCAGCAGCGTGATACCTAGGAAGGTGCCGCCGTAAACGGCATTGTTCGACCCGCCCGCATAAAGCGGAACCGTACCCGCCGCCAGCGCGGATACCCAGTAGCTTCCGGCCGAAGCCAGCACAATCCGCGCCGCGATGTGCAGCGGGCGTGGCAGGATGGGACTCATATGGTTTTCCTTGGGATATTTGTTACTTTTATTCGATTGGGTGTTTTCAGACGACCTTTAGAAATGACAGGTTTCAGACAGCCTTTGCAGAGTACGGCAACCTCACGACCGTCATTCCCGTGAAAACGGGAATCCAGACCTTTGGAGTTTCAGGAATCTCTAAAAATCGCCGAATCCCAAAGATTCCTAGATTTCCGCCTGCGCGGGAATGACGGATTATATAGTGGATTAACTTTAAACCAGTACGGCGTTGCCTCGCCTTAGCTCA
>CAUOMQ010000129.1:0-8013 GCA_963456805.1 uncultured Neisseria sp.
TACTGTCTGCGGCTTCGTTGCCTTGTCCTGATTTAAATTTAATCCACTATATTTAGATGTAGGCTATTATAATATAAAACTTGTAATTTAGTTACAAAATAATCTGCTAAATGTAAGAAATTTGATTTAAATCGTGATATGCGTCATTTGTGAAAATCTACCAGACCAAACTCATCAAACTTTTAAACTAAGTCAAATAATTTGTAAAAATGAGAATAGACAAAATGTGTAGCCATGTGTAGTATTACTACTCATTAGCCCGCCTGTTTTGAAATTTTGATGCAGGCGATTGGTTTCCATTGCTTTTCTGCCGAAACCGCCCGTCTTTCACGGCATCCGGCGGCGCCGGCACAAGGCCTTCCTCAACGAGAGATAAAACGATGAGTACACAAACAAATTTTGATTTGGTGTTGTTCGGCGCGACCGGCGATTTGGCAATGCGTAAGCTGCTGCCTTGTCTGTATCAGGCGCACGTTGCAGGGTTGCTCAATCCTCAGGGTCGTATTTTAGGTGTCAGCCGCAGCGATTTGGATACGGCGGGCTTTTTGGCAAAAGTGGAAACCAACTCCAAAATCCATGTCAAACAAAACTTTTCAGACGACGCCTGGGCATCGTTCGTCAAACGCATCGAATATTTGAAAGTCGACGTTACCCAAGAAGCCGATTTTGCTGCTTTGGGCGAAAAAGTCAAAGCCCGCAAAGAGACCGACAACGTCATCATCTATCTTTCCACCGCGCCGAAATTCTTTGCGCAAGCCTGCGAAAACCTTGCCAAAGTCGGACTGAACGCCGACAACGCGCGCGTCGTTTTGGAAAAACCGCTGGGTACCGACCTCGCCTCTTCCCAACAAATCAATACCGATGTCGCCCGCTACTTCAAAGAAAGCCAAATCTACCGCATCGACCACTACTTAGGCAAAGAAAGCCTGCAAAACCTGCTGGCGCTGCGTTTTGCCAACGTGATGTTCGAGCCGTTGTGGAACAACAAATACATCGAAAGCGTACAACTGACCATCGCCGAACAGCTCGGTGTGGAAGAGCGCGGCGAGTTCTACGACATTACCGGCGCGCTGCGCGACATGGTGCAAAACCACCTGATGCAAATGTTGTGCATGACTGCGATGGAAGCACCCGCCAGCTTGGATGCCGACGCAGTGCGCGATGAAAAAGTCAAAGTCATCAAATCATTGAAACCGCTGACCATCGAATCCGTCAACGAAAACGTCGTGCGCGGACAATACACCGCCGCCAAAGGCATGAACGGCTATCTGCAAGAAATCAACGTTCCGCAAGACAGCTTCACCGAAACCTACGTCGCCATCAAAGCCGAAATCGAAAACGACCGTTGGAAAGGCGTTCCCTTCTATCTGCGCACCGGCAAACGCATGGCGGGCAAAGTGGCGGAAATCGTATTGAACTTCCGTCCGCTGCAAAACCATATTTTTGAAAACAGCCAAGCCGCGCCAAACCGTTTGGTTATCGAATTGCAGCCGACCGAATCCGTACGCCTCTATACGCAGATGAAAGCGCCGGGCGCAGGCAACAAAGTCGAAATCGTGCCGCTGGCAGCCGACTTGGAAAAAGTCCTCGAAGGCCGCCGCGCCGAAGCCTACGAACGCCTGCTGCTGGACGTCATCAACGGCAAGCTCGCCCTCTTCAACCGCCGCGACGAACTCGAAGCCGCTTGGGAATATGTGATGCCGATTCTGGAAAACTGGGCAAGCAACACCACCCCGCCGCACGGCTACGACGCGCATTCATGGGGCCCGGAAGCCGCCCGCGAACTGTTGGCGCGCGACGGACACAAGTGGCACGAAGACCAGTAAAGCCTTTTCAGACGACCTTTGCTTGAAGCGTTCACGGTTCAAAAAGGTCGTCTGAAAACCATAAGGCGGCAGATTAGGCGTTTCCGCCGACATTCGCGCTGCCATCGACAATACAGGCTCTCACTTACTTTCCCGCTCACAAACACTGCCTTTCAGACGACCTCCTGCCTCCTTTTTAACAAAAGGGTCGTCTGAAAACAGAGAAAGGACACTTTTATGTTCGTTTGGCATGAATACGAAAACGCAGCAGCCGCTTCAGAGGCTTTGGCAGACGCAGTCGCCGCCGCGCTGCAAAACGCGCTGGATAACAAAGGCAGCGCAGTGTTGGCAGTTTCCGGCGGCCGCTCGCCGATTCCCTTCTTCCAAGCCCTGTCGCAAAAAGATTTGGACTGGCAAAAAGTCGGCATTACTTTGGTTGACGAGCGCATCGTGCCGACGACCCACGCCGACAGCAATACCGCCTTGGCACACGAATACCTGCTGCAAAACAAAGCCGCCGCAGCGACCTGGATTCCCGTTGTCGAAGCGGGTAAAACTGAAACTGAATTACAACCCGACAGCGTCGTTGCCTACGCGCTGAAACATTACAAACAACCTGACGTACTGATTTTGGGCATGGGCGGCGACGGACATACCGCCTCCCTTTTCCCGCAAGCGCCGCAGCTGAAGGCAGCCATCAACGAATCAGACGACCCGACCCTTATCCACACCACGCCCGTTACCGCGCCGCACGAGCGCGTCAGCATGACCTTGGGCGCCATCGCCAAAACGGAAAACGTCTTTTTGGCGATTCAGGGTGCGGAGAAAAAAGCCGTGTTCGACAAAGCCGCCGCGCGCGCCGATTTGGAATATCCGACCAGCCTGGTATTGAACCATCAAGGAGTAAACTGCCATGTCTTCTACTCAAACTGATATTCAACAACCCGTCGGCAAAAACTATCCGCGCCTGGTCGCTGACATTGGCGGCACCAACGCCCGCTTCGCGCTCGAAACCGCCCCGCAGCAGATTGAAAAAGCCCAAGTCTTGCCGTGCAAAGACTACGACACCATCGTCGATGCCGCCAAAGCCTATTTGGAACAGGCAGGCGGAGCCGAAGTCCGGCACGCCGCCTTCGCCATCGCCAACCCGATTTTGGGCGACTGGGTGCAAATGACCAACCACCATTGGGCGTTTTCCATCGAAACCACCCGTCAGGCATTGGAGCTGGACACCCTCATCCTCTTGAACGACTTTACCGCGCAGGCATTGGCGGTAACGCAGACTTCAAGCAAAGACCTGATGCAGGTAGGCGGGCATAAACCCATCGAATTCGCCCCCAAAGCCGTTATCGGGCCGGGAACCGGTTTGGGCGTGAGCGGACTGGTGCACAGCCCCGCAGGCTGGGTCGCGCTTGCCGGCGAAGGCGGCCATTCCAGCTTTCCGCCGTTTGACGACATGGAAGTTTTGATTTGGCAGTATGCGAAAAACAAATACGGCCATGTCTCCGCCGAACGCTTCCTCAGCGGCGCAGGTTTGAGCCTGATTTACGAAGCACTCGCCAAACGCGACAAACTGAAAAACTACCGCCTCAAACCGTCCGAAATCACCGAAAAAGCCTTAAGCGGCACGTCCCCGCTCTGCCGTCAGACTTTGGACATCTTCTGCGCCATGCTCGGCACGGTCGCCTCCAACCTCGCCCTGACGCTGGGCGCGCGCGGCGGCGTATATTTGTGCGGCGGCATCATCCCCCGCGTTTTGGAATATTTTAAAACCTCACCTTTCCGCAGCCGCTTTGAAAACAAAGGCCGTTTCGAAGCCTATCTCGCCGCGATTCCCGTCTATGTCGTCTTAAGCGAATTCCCGGGCATCACCGGCGCAGCGGCGGCACTCGACAACCACTTGAAAAACGTTTAATCACACAAGCCGCCCCGACAAGGGGCGGCACACACCGAAGGGCATATTTATGTTAAGCAAAATCAGCGAATCACTGTCAAACCTGTCGGGCGCAGAACGCAAAGTCGCCGAATGCGCCTTGGCGGAACCCAAATGGTTTGTCCATGCCGCCGTCGCCGAAATCGCCGAGCGCGCATCCGTCAGCCAGCCGACCGTCATCCGTTTTTGCCGCAGCCTGGGCTACAAAGGACTGCCCGAGTTCAAACTCGCCCTGTCCGCCAGCATAGGCCACGAAGGTATGCCCTACGTCCATGAAGAGCTCAACGCCGACGACGACATGAGCATCGTTGTCGAAAAAGTATTGGGCAACGCCGCCGCCTCCATTTTGGGCGAACGCCGCTTCCTGAAAGAATCCGAACTGGAAAACGCCATCGCCACCCTGATGCACGCCCGCCGTGTCGAGTTCTACGGCGTCGGCAATTCCGGTATCGTCGCCCAAGACGCGCAACACAAATTCTTCCGCTTCGGCATTTCCACCGTCGCCTACGTCGATACCCACACCCAACTGATGGCAGCCTCCGTCCTGTCCGACCAAGACGTCGTCGTCGCCATTTCCAACACCGGCTCGTCCATCGAGCTTTTAGACGCCGTCAGCATCGCCAAAGAAAACGGCGCGTCCGTCATCGCCCTGACCCGCAACGACTCCCCGCTGGCACAGCTTGCCGACTGTGTATTGAGTATCGCCACGCAGGAAAACGCCGAACTCTACACCCCCATGGTGTCCCGCCTGCTGCAACTCGCCGTCATCGACATCCTCGCCATCGGACTCGCCCTGCGCCTGGGCGATGCCGCCAGCCTGCAACTGCAAAAAAGCAAAAAAAGCATACACAACAAACACATCGATTACGATAAAGACTAAACAATATAGTGGATTAAATTTAAATCAGGACAAGGCGACGAAGCCGCAGACAGTACAGATAGTACGACAAGGCGAGGCAACGCCGTACTGGTTTAAAGTTAAGCCACTATACATTTTCAGACGACCCGACATATTCCAAGGTCGTCTGAAAATACCGGCCAAAAAATCAGTGCCGCCGTTTTCCTTCCCTGCTGAACCCAAATAACGGCAGACCCCGCATTCACACCCAACCCTAAAAACGGAAACCCACCCGTTCCCGTTTCAGACGACCTCGCGGCCGTTTTCCCACAAAACCGTCCAACCTCAGGAGCATCCGATGAAACACCTTCACGACTTACCGGCTTGGTCAAAATTATGGATACATTTTGACGAAACCAAAGAACAACACATGCGCGAAATGTTCGATCAAGATCCGCAGCGTGCCGAACGCTACTGGCTGCAAGTCGGCGGACTGACGCTGGATTACTCCAAAAACCGCATCAACGACGAAACCATGGCACTGTTGTTCGAGCTTGCCCGTGAAGCCGGCGTACCCGAACGCATGCAGCAGATGTTCCGCGGCGAAAAAATCAACACCACCGAAAACCGCGCCGTCCTCCACGTCGCCCTACGCAACCGCACCAACTCCCCCATCGTCGTTGACGGCGAAGACGTCATGCCCAAAGTCAACCACGTCCTCCAACGCATGGGCGAATTCGCACACGAAGTCCGCAGCGGCAACTGGCTGGGCTATACCAACCAAGTCATCACCGACATCGTCAACATTGGCATCGGCGGCTCCGACCTCGGCCCGCTGATGATGTGTACCGCGCTCAAACCCTTCGGACACCCCCGCCTCAACATGCACTTCGTCTCCAACGTGGACGGCTCCCAACTGCGCGACGTATTGTCCAAAGTCCACCCCGAGACCACCCTCTTCATCATCGCCTCCAAAACCTTCACCACCCAAGAAACCCTCACCAACGCCCTGACCGCGCGCAAATGGTTCCTTGACCACGCAGGCGATGAAGCCGCCGTCGCCAAACACTTCGTCGCCGTCTCCACCAACCAAAAAGCCGTTGCCGAGTTCGGCATCGACACCGCCAACATGTTCGAATTTTGGGACTGGGTCGGCGGACGATACAGCCTATGGTCAGCCATCGGCCTGCCCATCATGCTCTATTTGGGCGAAGAAAACTTCATCGAAATGCTCAACGGCGCGCACCTGATGGACCAACACTTCATCAACACCCCGCTCGAGCGCAACATGCCCGTCATCCTTGCCCTCATCGGCATCTGGTACATCAACTACTACGGCGGCGGCAGCCACGTCATCGCCCCCTACGACCAACACCTCCACCGCCTGCCCAAATTCATCCAGCAGCTCGACATGGAGAGCAACGGCAAACAAGTTACCCTCGACGGCAAAGCAGTCGGCTACGAAACCTCCCCGATTATTTGGGGCGAAACCGGCATCAACGGTCAGCACGCCTTCTTCCAACTGCTGCACCAAGGCACCCACATTACCCCGATCGACCTCATCGCCTCGCTTGAAAAACGCAGCAACCTGCGCGGCCACCACGAAATCCTGCTCGCCAACGTCTTCGCCCAAGCCGAAGCCTTCATGCGCGGCAAAACCCCCGACGAAGTCCGCGCCGAACTCAAAGCCCAAGGCATGGAAGCAGAGCGCATCGAAGAGCTGGTTCCGCACAAAACCTTCTCCGGCAACCGCCCGACCAACCTCATCCTCATGGACAAAATCAACCCCCGCAACATGGGCAGCCTGATCGCCATGTACGAACACAAAACCTTCGTCCAAGGCATCATCTGGGGCATCAACAGCTTCGACCAATGGGGTGTCGAACTCGGCAAACAGCTCGCCAAAACCATCCTCGCCGAGCTGACCGGCGAAACCGGCGTACAAAAACACGACAGCTCCACCACCCGCCTGATCAACCTTTATCTGAACGCCAACAAATAAAGACAGCCCCATCAGGACAAAAGGTCGTCTGAAAACCCAGATTTAAGGTTTTCAGACGACCTTTTTGTCTGACAGAGTTGACAAATATGGCATAAATTCAAATAAGGAATAACGGCAGCATGGCGGTTTGCCATTGAAGCTGCCATGCATTTATGGATAGCAACATTCCTTCCGTTTTATAAATTTTCAACGGGGTGTCCATAAAAATACTTCATACCCTCTATCCAGTTTTTTTCGGCTAACCGATCAATATAGCCAATCATCAAATCAAGCTCATTTCTCGAGATGACAGCATCAGTCTCAACTGGAATTTTTTCGCCCGTAAAGATAGATAAAAGGGAAGATTGGACATAGAGATTATATTTTTCCCTCTTTTGTGCGGCAATATATAGAGCAGTCATAATTTCTTGCGTCAATAAACCGGGGAAGGCGGGAGAGGCTTTATAGTAATAACAATCTGAATCTATGGTTTTTATCTTATCCAGATATAAATTTCCTACATCATCCAAGGTTGCGTTTTCCGATAATGTTGAACGATAGTTGAGGAAAATATCCAACGCATCTTTTATCGCTATTTCTAAATTACTGTCAAAGCCATCCCACTGTCCCCACAGCGCTAAAAGATATGGAATGACTTGGTATGACATTGTTGCCGTTGCGCCGACAACGAAGGTAAAGGCACCAAATGACGATGCGGAATCCAAAAAACGCAAATTCCCAATGTTTTGCAAATCATCGTGTGTACACACCGAACAAAACAGCCTAATACATAAATTTAATACCGTTTTATCTTTTGTTTGGCTCATCAGGTCGACTAAAAGGTTTTTGACGGAAAAATCTCCTTTTTTCATGATTTCGACAATGAGCAATATACGTTCGCGTTCTTCCTGAACCGAAAGCAAGCTGCCCTTTAGTTCATCCAAACTCATCTGATTGACTTTGCCATACCAAATTCCGGGCAGTAACACTTCAATCATGTACCAAGCTCCTATCTTAAACTTTGCTGTCAAAATGCAAAGGTCGTCTGAAAAAGCCCGTATCCGGGGTTTTCAGACGACCTTTCCCTTATTCTTCTTAGTTTGCCGCCTCAAGGCAGGGCGATGAATTTAATCAGCACTTCTTTGAAAATAAAGCCGAACACGCCCAAGCCCAATACCAGGAACAAAATCGCGATGCCGAATTTGCCCGCCTTGGATTCCTTGCCCAAGTTCCAGACGATAAAGCCCAAGAAAATAACCAGTCCGGTCAGGCAGATTTTCATCGCCCAATCGGAAAATTCTGCTTCACTCATAATCGATTTCCTTATTTGATGTTGTGTGTATTTTAATGTTTTCAGACGACCTTTGGAACGCCAAGAGGTCGTCTGAAATGTAATGGCTCAGGTATAGTGGATTAAATTTAAATCAGGACAAGGCGACGAAGCCGCAGACAGTAC
>CAUOMQ010000130.1:0-8001 GCA_963456805.1 uncultured Neisseria sp.
TCTGTACTGTCTGCGGCTTCGTCGCCTTGTCCTGATTTAAATTTAATCCACTATCTATTTATAACAATATGAAAAATCTCATTTTCTGGCTTGCGCTGTTGGCTGCGGCTTTCGGTTTTTTTTATTATCAGCAAAACCATAGAATTTCTCAGGACGAGCTGATTCATGCTGAGTCGCCGCATGACAGGTCTTCCGTGTCTTCATTCGGCGGATTGGCTTACCTGAATTTTTTGCGTGCAGGCGCGGGGTTGCCGACTTTGGCGCATTCGTCGGTTTTAGAAAAATCTGCCCGCAATCATGCGCGTTATTTGTTGCAGAACCCCGAAGACGGTCATGACGAACGTCATCGCAGCAATCCGTTTTTTACCGGCTACCGCCCGAATGAGCGCGCCCGCAAGGTCGGTTATCTTTATGATGGCGTACATGAAAATATCACCACCGGTTTTTATCCGTATCCTGAAGATATGGATACTAATTTGCCGGTTCAGCAGCAGATTGACGGTTTGATGACTGCTATTTATCACCGCTTCTCTCTGTTGGAACAAGGCATTGATGAAGCCGGTGCGGCATTTGAGCATCGTGATGGGCGCATATCGGTCGCCATCAATCAGGGAAATCATCAGTTTAATTTTTATTGCGGTTTAGGCAGGGTTTATCCTGAACCGGGGCGGCGTTATTATCAAAATGCCTGCAACAACAACGCCATTGTTTATGCGGACGAAGTCAAAGCGCAACGCGAATTCTTATATATCGTTTATCCGCAAGGTGAGTTTGCCATGCCGGATTTTCACGGCGAACACCCCGATCCCATGCCGGGTTACGAATTTACCGGCAACCCGGTCAGCATCGCTTTTGCGGAATCTGCCGGAAAAATCAAAATACGGTCGTTCAAGCTTTATCAGGGCAAATCCGAGATAGAGAAGGTCAAGGTGCTGACGGCAAGCAACGATCCGAATCAAACGTTTTCCGATCGTCAATTTGCCTTATTTCCTCTGTCGCCTTTGGAATACGATACCGCGTATCGTGCCGTATTCGAGTATGAGCGCAATGGCAAATCTGAAAAAGCCGAATGGACTTTCCGAACGAAAAAGCCTGATTATCCTTACTTTATCGTTAAAGGCGGAGAAAAATTGGCGGTTGAGTCGGGTAAGAAATATTTCATTCATTGGAAGGATTTTTGGTGTCAGCGGGAATGTGAGGAGTATGTTTACCGCCAACGCGGCAAAGCGAAACTCGAAGTCATGGAGCGTCAGATCGGCGGTATGGTGGTACGGGTTACCGGAGACAAAGGCGATGATGTCCGGTTAACGCCGAAAGAAGAAAATGATAAGGCGGTCTTACTTTATATCTGGCAATAGCAATCAAGGTCGTCTGAAACCCAAACAGGTTTTCAGACGACCTTCTTTATACGCAACAAGACAAAGCAGGGTAGGGCAAGATACTTTATTGTTTGGGTGAACCGTAAAACTGTTAGAATAGCGGAAATTTTATTTCTTGTTTCTCAAACAATGATCCGCCATCCGAAAATTGCCGCCCATACGCGTTATGCCTTTATCTGTATCGGACTGATGATGCTTTCTTTCCTGATATATGTGGTTTTGGCAGTGTTTGATTTGGGCTTGGATATGTCGATGCGGATTGAGCTGACCCGTTTTGCGCTCATTTTAATCTTGCTGTTTGCGTTTTTGGGCGGCGTTTTTTCAATCCGGGTAGCGGTGCTGCGAAAGAAAATGGGGGTATGACATGAACCAAGTTGATAACAACATTCCTGAAGAAATCCGTTTGCAACATGACCGATCGGCTTTGGTTTTGGTTTATCGCGGCGAACGTAAAACCCTTCCTGCCGAATTTCTCCGCGTTTATTCTCCCAGCGCCGAAGTGCGCGGACATGGTGCGGGACAAGATGTCTTGCAGACAGGTAAAGCGGAAGTTACGATTTCTGATTTAGACCCTGTCGGTCAGTATGCGCTCAAAATTACTTTTTCAGACGGTCATAATAGCGGTTTGTATGACTGGGCTTATCTTTATAAATTGGCTTACGATTATGATGCGCTTTGGCAGGATTATCTCCGCAGGTTAAAAGAAGCCGGAGCCTCCAGAATACCGAGTGCCGCAGACCTTGTTGCCGGTAAAAAGCATTCTTGCGGCAGCGGCGGTTGTGGCGGGCATCATTGATTACTAAGCGTGTTTGTTCTTTTTGAAGCGGCATTGTGACGGACAGCAGGATGTCGGCAAAGCAGCTCTGTTCCTCGCTTGAAAAAATATATCAGCCTGTCTGATGTCAAACAGAATCGGCTGGAAAGATACGGTCTTGAGGGTACAATGCCACTGCACGGGCGAGTTGCGTTGTTACCTGAATAAAAAAGATTATTTAGTCATCCATTTGATAGACTATGTCAAGCTGGTCCGCAAAAAGCACATCGTGAATGATGATAAAAACACCATCACCTTCAGAGATGAAATTTCAGCATTCGGCATAGCCATGAACAAATTGAAAGACAGGTTTGCCTCTCAATGATTAAACTTTCAGACGACCCCTAGAACAAGGTCGTCTGAAAATCGAAATACCGTTTAAACCATATTGATTTCAGATTATTTTAGGAAAGCACCTCTATGAGCGACCACAAAACCCATTTCGGTTTCACCACCATAAACGAAGAAGAAAAGGCAGGTAAAGTGGCCGAAGTGTTCCATTCCGTAGCCAAAAACTACGACATCATGAACGATGTCATGTCTGCCGGCCTGCACCGCGTTTGGAAACATTTCACCATCAATACCGCCCGTCTGAAAAAGGGCGATAAAGTGCTGGATATCGCCGGCGGTACCGGCGACCTGTCGCGCGGCTGGGCCAAGCGTGTGGGCAAAGAAGGCGAAGTGTGGCTGACCGACATCAACTCATCCATGCTGACCGTCGGCCGCGACAGACTGCTGAATGAAGGTTTGATTCTGCCCGTATCGCTGGCCGATGCCGAAAAATTGCCGTTTCCCGACAACTATTTCAACTTGGTTTCCGTTGCTTTCGGTTTGCGCAACATGACCCATAAAGATGCCGCACTCAAAGAAATGTACCGTGTGCTCAAACCGGGCGGAACGCTCTTGGTGTTGGAATTTTCCAAAGTCTACAAACCACTGGAAGGCGCATACGATTTGTATTCCTTCAAACTGCTGCCGGTTATGGGCAAACTCATTGCCAAAGACGCAGACAGCTATCAATATCTGGCAGAATCCATCCGCATGCACCCCGATCAGGAAACATTGAAACAAATGATGCTGGATGCCGGTTTCGACAGCGTTGATTATCATAATATGAGCGCAGGCATCGTAGCCTTGCATAAAGGTGTGAAATTCTGATGCCCGAATCGGCTGACCTATCTGTCTGATGCCCATAGCCTATTCCAAAGTATCGGGCTTATGTTGATGACTGAAAAAGGTCGTCTGAAAACCGATTGATAAGGTTTTCAGACGACCTTTGTCGTAAGAAATCTCTGAGTTGTACTGATATATAGCTGCCTGAAAGCGGCTGGGAAGATGGACTTATGCTCTTTGAGCGCGTTCAGGTTTCAATACACAGCCGCCCGAAGGCGGCTGGTCCATCATGTTCGTCGAAAACGCTTGCACGGTGATAGTTTCAACACACAGCCGCCCGAAGGCGGCTGGGCCACAAATGCCGCGTCTGACATAGATGGTGCGTCTGTTTCAACACACAGCCGCCCGAAGGCGGCTGGTTCTACGACGGTCTATGTTGAATTTCCGTTTGCCCGTTTCAACACACAGCCGCCCGAAGGCGGCTGGGCATGCTCGAAAGAACCGCCAAAGACCGTATCCGTGTTTCAACACACAGCCGCCCGAAGGCGGCTGGGTCGATTGGTATTGCACCAAAAAACCCGCCAACAGCGTTTCAACACACAGCCGCCTAAAGGCGGCTGGCTGACGACTTGACTAGGTACGCTGTTTTCAGGCTGTTTCAACACACAGCCGCCTAAAGGCGGCTGGTTCCGACACTTGCCTTGGCCTTGACGGCTAGCGGTTTCAACACACAGCCGCCTAAAGGCGGCTGGTCATCGGCCGCGTCGAATGGTTCGGCCGTTCCGTGTTTCAACACACAGCCGCCTAAAGGCGGCTGGAAGATGTAGGTTTCGTAACATTCAAAGGCTTCTTGGTTTCAACACACAGCCGCCTAAAGGCGGCTGGCGCAGATTTAATAGGTCTGCTTGGTCTAGCGGGAATACCTGTTTCAACACACAGCCGCCTAAAGGCGGCTGGTCAATATGCTTGGCGGTAACGAACTGCCTGAAGACGTTTCAACACACAGCCGCCTAAAGGCGGCTGGCTGATTTATTCAGGAAATAGCACAAATTAAAAAAGTTTCAACACACAGCCGCCTAAAGGCGGCTGGGGAAGATCCATTTAAAATACCGCATACCCAAAATGTTTCAACACACAGCCGCCTAAAGGCGGCTGGTGCCGTCTTCGCCAATCCTTGGAGGTACTAGGCTGTTTCAACACACAGCCGCCTAAAGGCGGCTGGGACCGCCTGATTCAGTTCGTTGACCTGATTGCAGTTTCAACACACAGCCGCCTAAAGGCGGCTGGGTTTTGGCACTAATGAGCTTGATTGAAAACTGGTTTGTTTCAACACACAGCCGCCTAAAGGCGGCTGGCAGCAACCAGTTGAGGTCGCAGCCCGTAACATCTTGTTTCAACACACAGCCGCCTAAAGGCGGCTGGGCAACGCCCGCCACAATCCACATTTCAGCCCGTGTTTCAACACACAGCCGCCTAAAGGCGGCTGGCAAAAACGCCAAAAACAGGCGTCCCAAATACTGAAGTTTCAACACACAGCCGCCTAAAGGCGGCTGGGGCGCGAAGTGAAATTTTTTACGTTGGAGGTACTGTTTCAACACACAGCCGCCTAAAGGCGGCTGGACGTGTCAACGACCGACCTGTCAGAGAGCAATCTGTTTCAACACACAGCCGCCTAAAGGCGGCTGGCCGTCAAGTCTGAACCGGTACCGCCATAGTCAATGTTTCAACACACAGCCGCCTAAAGGCGGCTGGGGTTCGATACGTTTCAAATATGCTTTGGCATTGGCAGTTTCAACACACAGCCGCCTAAAGGCGGCTGGACCTACCACAAGCGTGCTTTTGTGCTTTAAAGAGTGTTTCAACACACAGCCGCCTAAAGGCGGCTGGGCCATTCTGACCTCCAATATATGCTTGACCGTAGAGTTTCAACACACAGCCGCCTAAAGGCGGCTGGAAATGGCTCTTGTTATGGTGGTAGAGGTGGTCCCGTTTCAACACACAGCCGCCTAAAGGCGGCTGGTTTGATATTTGGGTCGTATTGAGAAGCCAGTTTGAGCCGTTTCAACACACAGCCGCCTAAAGGCGGCTGGATTTGCCCGGTCTGCACGTTTAGAGGTTGGGCATGTTTCAACACACAGCCGCCTAAAGGCGGCTGGATTTGTCGCCCTCATTGTTCGGATCGCATATAGGTTTCAACACACAGCCGCCTAAAGGCGGCTGGAACAGCCTGACAAATTCCTCCGCCGTCTCGATTGACGTTTCAACACACAGCCGCCTAAAGGCGGCTGGCACCCATGCACCATCCCCGCGTTCCGGGAACTCAAGTTTCAACACACAGCCGCCTAAAGGCGGCTGGGTGATTTTTAATTTCGTGCCGTCGCTGAAGTAATGTTTCAACACACAGCCGCCTAAAGGCGGCTGGAACCTTGCCTGTCGAGAGCATAAGCCGTTACTGATGTTTCAACACACAGCCGCCTAAAGGCGGCTGGCGCCATTTTGGTTGGCGACGGCAAGATTATCCACAGGTTTCAACACACAGCCGCCTAAAGGCGGCTGGTTTCGTGCGGATAAACGCGCCGGTCGCTTTTTTCAGTTTCAACACACAGCCGCCTAAAGGCGGCTGGATCAGCCTTTTTAGACCCATTCGATTCACCCGATGTTTCAACACACAGCCGCCTAAAGGCGGCTGGAGCCTCTCTCAAAAGCCTTGCTCCATCAGGTTTCGCAGCCCCGATTTCGCTAAACTCTCAAGAAAAGCGTGAACGCGAGTATAACACAGCCTTTTCCGTTACACCCGCATTCGCAATATCCTGATTGTTAAAGAACAATCCCCATTCGCCAACCCTGCCGCATTTTCATGAGAACCGCAGGTTGGCGATTCACACAATCAACGTATCCTTGAACACATCCACCGCTGGTTTCGCGCCGTGGTGTTCCACTTTGCGCCGCCATTTGCTACCTAAATGGTAAAAGCGCAGGCTGTCGGCTTCAGGGTTGTAGGTTTTCAAAAGTTTATCTTTTAAAATAACCCACTGGTCGGGTGCGATGTCGCATTCGAACACCGAATACTGCACGCGCACGCCGTAGTCCAGACACAACTTTGCCACGCGCCGCAGCCTTGCCGGTCCTTCCGCGTCTTCCAGCGAAATATCATAAGTAATCAGCATCAGCATTTTGTATTCCCATGTGCAGGCGGCTTTAGAGGTCGTCTGAAAACATCCAACCCGTTTTCAGACGACCTGCAAACCTATCTCATCAAAAACGGCGGATATTCCGCCAAATCCCCACGCAAATGGCGCGCCAACAGCATTGCCTGAATATACGGCAGCAAGCCGATTTCTACTTCCTCGCCCAAAAACGGATGAACAATTTTTTCCTGCTTTTTCGCCTGCAAGGCTTGGAACAAGAGCTTACGCGCATCGGCTTTTAAGCTCACCGCGCCGCTTGCCTCGGTAACGAAATCCTGCGGTTTGATTTGCCCGCGGTTAATCAGCGAAAGCACCAACCTGTCTGCCCACCACGCGCGGAATTCTTCCAAAATATCCTGCGCCAAACTGTCACGCCCTGGTCGGTCGGCGTGCAGAAAGCCCACCTGCGGGTCCAGCCCCACGCCTTGTAGCGCGCCGCTGATATCCTTGCCTAGAATGCTGTACACAAACGACAACAGCGCATTCACCCCGTCTCTGGGCGGACGGCGGTTGCGCCCATCAAAAGAAAAGCCGCTTTTTTCGCTCAAAAGCTGCCCGAACACGCCAAAATAACGTGCCGCCGCATCACCTTCGATTCCGCGCACCACGTCCAGCCCGTCCGCGCCCTTCAACTGCCGCAGCGAAATGTTCAAAGCATCGACCGCACTTTGAATCGCCACATTCTCGCCGTAATTGCGAATTTGCCGCTGAAGCACCCGCTTACTCGCCTGAATCTTCGCCGCAATGATATTGCGCGCAATCGGCACGGGATTTTGCTCCGACACCCGATACTGCGCTCGACGCAACAGCACATTACCGCTCTGCCGCCCCTGAAGCCGTCCCAAAAAACGTCCATTTTCGGTAAAAAACGCCAAATTCACATTATTTTCGCCGCAAAACCCCAGCAAAAACGGCGACACCAGCACATTCCCAAAACAGAAAATATGCCCGATGGAATGCACCGGCAACTGCGCCACCTTCTTACGCTCCTGCTCCACCACCAGCGTCTCCCGCTCCTTATGCAGATAGCTGCCTTGGGTGGTGATGTAGAGCGTGTTTTGCAGTTTACGCATGTGGACTCCTTGGGTTTTGAACGCACTTTTTTGGGTATTTAACAGGGTTGTTCCACCTGAAAATTATCAACAAATTAAATTTTATCTCTTCCAGTAAGCCCTTTAGCTTTTTGTTTTCTTAAAACTTCTTCACTATAATCTGGCAAGCTCAATCCCTCTATTTTATTTAGCTGATTTAAATAGTCATTATTCAAAATTTTTTCTAGTTTACTTACATTGTCTTTTAAGCATGAGCCTATATAGTCATATGTAAAATCAACCAACCGCATAAAATTATTAATAAAATTAATATCTTTATGCAAATATGCGATATGTTTTTCTTCGGTCTGTATTGACACTCCATTTTTTCCAGGATCACTATAAAAACTTAAAATATGCGGATATCCTTGCCTAGAATGCTGTACACAAACGACAACAGCGCATTCACCCCGTCT
>CAUOMQ010000131.1:0-7887 GCA_963456805.1 uncultured Neisseria sp.
TTTGAGCTAAGGCGAGGCAACGCCGTACTGGTTTAAAGTTAATCCACTATAATCTGCCAACAGGTTTTCAAGCCCAGAAATCGCGCGGCGGGTCGAGGACGGGTTTGACGATGCCGGTACGGACGGCAAAATCGCCGAAGCCTTCGTCGTCGAGGCGGTTTTGCGCCCAGTTACCGACCCAGCCGTCGACGATTTCGAGGATTTCGGGTTCGGTAATGTTTTCTTTAAAGAGGCGCGGGATGCGGGTGCCTTCGCGGTTGCCGCCTGCGTAGAGGTTGTAGCGGCCGACGGCTTTGCCGACTAAGCCGATTTCGGCGAGCATGGCGCGGCCGCAGCCATTGGGGCAGCCGGTGACGCGCAGGACGATGTATTCGTCTTCCAAGCCGTATTTGGCGAACATTTCGTCGATTTTGTCGGAGAACGATGGCAGGAAGCGTTCGGCCTCCGCCATCGCCAGCGGACAGGTCGGCAGGGCGACGCACGCCATCGAGTTTTCGCGCTGGATGGTGATGGATTTGCTGATTAAGCCGTGTTCTTTGGCGATTTTGTCTATGGTGTCTTTCAGCTCGGGCGGGACGTTGGCGACGACGAGGTTTTGATTGGCGGTCAGGCGGAAGTCGCCGGGGTGGATTTTGGCGATTTCGCGCACGCCGGTTTTCAACGGCCTGCCGGGGTAGTCGAGCAGGCGGCCGTTTTCGATAAACAGGGTCAGGTGCCAGTTGCCTTCGAGTCCTTTAACCCAGCCGATGTGGTCGCCGCGATGGGTGAAAGCGTAGGGGCGGATAGGTTCGAACTTGATGCCCATGCGCTTTTCGACTTCTTCTTTGAATACTTCGACGCCGACGCGCTGGAGTGTATAGCGGGTACGCGCGGCTTTGCGGTCGCTGCGGTTGCCCCAGTCGCGCTGGGTACTGACGACGGCTTCGGCGGCGTTGAGGGTGTATTCGAGGGGGACGAAGCCGAATTCGTAGGAGGTGTTGGGATAGGTTTTGGTGTTGCCGTGTTCGCTGGACAGTCCGCCGCCGACAAGGACGTTGAAGCCGACAAGTTTGCCGTTTTCTTCGATGGCGACAAAGCCTAAATCGTTGGAATGGATGTCCACATCGTTGTCAGGCGGGATGACGACGGCGGTTTTGAATTTGCGCGGCAGGTAGGTTTTGCCGAGAATGGGCTCGATATCGTCGGCGATTTCTTTGTTGCGCGGTTCGGTCGGTTCGGTGGTGAACACTTTTTCGCCGTCCAGCCAGACATCGGCATATGCCATAGTGCGCGGCAGGAGGTGCATACTGATGCGTTTCGCCCATTCGTAGGCTTCTTGGTGCAGCGGGCTTTGAACGGGGTTGCTGGTGCAAAGTACGTTGCGGTTGACGTCGCTGGCGGTGGCGATGGAATCGAGGCCGAGTTTGTGCAGGGACTGGTGTGCCAGTTTCAAATCGGTTTTTAAAATGCCGTGGTATTGGAAGGTTTGGCGGTTGGTCAGGCGGATAGAACCGTAAATGGTGTGGTCGCCGGCAAATTCGTCTATGCCCAGCCACTGCGCCGGCGTGATGATGCCGCCGGGCAAGCGGCAGCGCAACATCATGTTTTTTAAGGGTTCAAGTTTTTGGTCGGTACGCTCGGCGCGGATGTCGCGGTTATCCTGCTCGTACATGCCGTGGAAACGGATGAGCTGGAAATTGTCGGCGGTAAAGCCGCCGGTAAAGTCGTCGGTCAAATCGTCTTTGATGGTACCGTGCAGATAGTCGCTGCGGTCTTTCAGAGCTTCGTTGCCGGAAAGCGGGGTGTCGGGCAGCTTGGCGCGCGGGTCGGCGGTGGTAGTCATAGGGTGCTCCTTATTCTCAGTTTGGAGCTACTTTAATCAGGTCGTCTGAAAATGGGAAAGAATGGTTTGTTCGATTTAAAGATGATTTCGTTATATGAATCTGATGTTTTCAGACGACCCCCGGTAATCTAAATTTTGCCAATCGCACTGTTTGTTTGGAAGCCAACACATTCATTTCAAAGTCAAGTTAAGCTATAATACCCGCCGACACATACCATCTCTCCCACCTTATCCCATGCAACTTACCGCCGTCGGACTCAACCACCAAACTGCGCCTTTGAGTATACGCGAGAAGCTGGCATTCACCGCAGCAAGCCTGCCCGAAGCCGTCCGCAACCTTGCTCGAAGCAAAGCAGCGAAGGAGGCAGTAATTCTATCGACCTGCAACCGCACCGAGCTTTACTGCGTCGGCGAAACCGAGCAAATCATCGAATGGCTGGCGCAATACCACAACCTGCCCGCCGAAGAAATCCGCCCCTATCTTTATACCTTGGACAACAACGAAACCATCCGCCACGCTTTCCGCGTCGCCTGCGGATTGGATTCTATGGTGTTGGGCGAGCCGCAGATTTTGGGACAGATTAAAGATGCTGTGCGTGTCGCCCAAGAACAAGAAAGCATCAATACCAACCTCAACGCATTGTTTCAAAAAACGTTTGCCGTTGCCAAAGAAGTGCGTACCGACACCGCTGTCGGCGAGAATTCCGTTTCGATGGCTTCCGCATCCGTCAAGCTTGCCGAACAGATTTTTCCCGATATCGGCGATCTGAACGTTCTATTTATCGGCGCGGGCGAAATGATTGAATTGGTCGCCACCTATTTCGCCGCCAAAAGTCCCAAACTCATTACCGTTGCCAACCGTACCTTGCCGCGCGCCCAAGAGTTGTGCGACAAACTCGGACTGAATGCCGAGCCTTGCCTGCTGACAGAGTTGCCCGACATCCTGCACGAATACGATGTCGTCGTTTCCTCTACCGCCAGCCAGCTCCCGTTGGTCGGCAAAGGCATGGTGGAACGCGCATTGCGCCTGCGTCTCAATATGCCCATGTTTCTGCTCGACCTTGCCGTTCCGCGCGATATCGAAGCCGAAGTGGGGGAGCTGGGCGACGCTTATCTCTACACTGTTGACGACATGATGGGCATCGTTCAAAACGGCAAGGAGGCCCGCCAAAAAGCGGCTGCCGAAGCCGAAGCTATGGTGGAGAAAAAGGTCGGTGAGTTTGTCCGCCAACAACAAAGCCGCCAAAGCGTCCCCCTTATCCGCGCCCTGCGTGACGAAGGCGAACGCGCCCGCAGGCAGGTTTTGGAAAATGCGATGAAACAGCTTGCCAAAGGCGCATCGGCGGAAGAGGTATTGGAGCGGCTCTCCATCCAATTGACCAACAAACTCCTCCACTCTCCCACTCAAACCCTCAATAAGGCAGGCTCGGAAAACAGCAATCTGGTCGATGCCGTTGCCCAAATTTATCAATTGGATCAACACGATTAACGATTGGAAAGGTCGTCTGAAAATTTTCAGACGACCTTTCTGTATGCCTCTCTGCCTTATCGATTAAATCCCCAAAATCCGTATCTCAAATATCTGAAAACTTATGCAGACACTTTATCTTGCCTCCGGCAGCCCGCGCCGCCGCGAAATCCTTGACAACTTAGGCTACCAAATTCAGCGTATTCCCGCCGATATCGATGAAACGCCATTTCCTGACGAAAATGCCGCCGATTATGTTCAGCGTATGGCGAACGAAAAGAACGCTGCCGCCGTCGCCCAATGGTTTGAACAACATGATACGCCGCCCGAATTTCCCATTCTGACCGCCGATACCACCGTTGCCTATCAAAACCATATCCTCGGCAAACCCGAAACCCAAGAGCATGCCGCTGCAATGCTTGAGCAGTTGTCAGGGCAAACCCATCAAGTGCTGACCGCCGTATGCGTGTATTGGCAAGGCAAAACGCGCAGCGTCTTGCAAACCAGCGATGTGCGTTTCAAAACCTTATCCCCTGACGAAATCTTTGCCTACATTCAAAGCGGCGAACCGATGGATAAAGCCGGTGCATACGGAATCCAAGGCTTGGGCGGCGTGTTTGTCGAGCATTTGCAAGGCAGCTTTACTGGCGTGATGGGGCTGCCCGTTTATGAAACCGTCGGTTTGCTGATGCAATTTGATTTGTCTGTTCCGCCTTTTTTCTGAGGTTCGGGGTTGTTCAGTTGCAGTAAAAATCATCAATCTTCTTTGTTTGTCTTTATGGCTGTATTTTTTAGATTTAAAAAAGAGTAAAAAGAAAATGAAAAAAATCGGTTTGTATTTATTCATATTGTTGTTTCCTGTGTCAGTAAGCGCCAATAATTACGAACAAATTGGAGATAAAAGGCAATCGATTGAAATAAATAATTTTTTTAGTGACGTAAAGAAGGAAAATATTACGTCTTATGAGGAGGGCGATTTTATTGTCGTTAGGGTTGATGATTTTGGTGGGAGATTTTATGAAGAATATTACATAAAAAGGAATGGGAAGTTATTGATTTTAGATAAATTGAAAACGATTAGTCTGTATAAGGAAGATTTTGACGTTAAATCTTTAGAGTGCAGAAAAAATATCCATAAACCCATAAAAGATTATGATAGGCAGACTGTTTTAAAGATGCATGGTGAGAAATGTAGAACTTTTTATGCGGTTGAAAATACATTGGACGATTTAGAAGAATATGTCAAAGACCACTCGGATTTTGATATAGATAAAAGTAGAATGGATTGGTATCTTGGCAGATACCCTATTAATCAAAAAAATATTGCAACTTACAATAATATTGCATTTTATCTTAATAATCAGGAGCATCATCAGTCTGCAATATATCTCTTACATAAGATTATTAAGGCATCCCCAGACAGAACTGTTGCATACTTAAATATTGCAGATGCGTATTGGGATTCAAAAGATAAACGGAATGCGAAAATATTTTATAAAAAATACTTCTCCCAAATAAAGAAAACCGGGGAGAAAGCCTCCATTCCTTCTCGGGTATCTAAAAGGATAGCTCAATAAATCTTATGACGGATTGAGGTTTTGTATTTGAAACAGCCGTAGATTTGGATAATGCTCAGTAATGATAAAAGGTCGTCTGAAAACGTCGACTTGGTTTTCAGACGACCTCTTTTTTGTTCGTCCACTTATGTCAATTACTCAAGCGATAACGCGGATGTTTTGTCTGTCTCGTTTGAATTTAATTTTTAATATAGACGGCAGCAGGTTGTCGAAATACCAGTGTCCGTTCGGCAGCTCCAAGGCTCCTCCGGCGCAGCGCATGATGACGCGGCGGCCTGATAATTCGTCTGTTTCCGTGATTTCCACTTCATGCACTTTCCCCCAGTCGGCAACAGGCAGCTTGGATGCCATGGCATGAATTCGGGTATTTTGTTCTTCGATTCCGTCACCTTTATGGCATGTCCCATGGCACTTGCCGACAGCCTGCACGGGGCATAACGCTCCCTTTGCGTGACTGACCGGCAAAATGTTTAAGGCATCGGGACAGAAATTATGTTCTTGCGCCCAGATGTTCAATGCGCGTTTTGCCGCTTTTTTGTGGATAAACAAACCGTAAGGGCGGGTGGTGCTGCTGCCGTTGTCTAGCGGCACAATTCGTGCCTTCAGTACGCCATGTTCGTCGGGAATGAACTTAACAGTCATAAATGTTTTGGGATTCAATTGCTTGAGGGGAAATGGTGCAGATAACTCCTCTTGATATTCCTGCATAACCTGAGCTTTCAACCACAAGGCATGCAGGCTCCCTACCGCGGGGATGAATTTCACATCTGCGGCATTTTGAATATATTGCAAGCCTTCTTTGCTGTGGAGTAGGGCGGCGATTTCGCTATACGTTTTTTCATACGCCTCGACGGACAGCACTTTTCCTGAATGGTCAAACCAGACAAGTACGCCTACCGTATCGGGTAATGAATAGAGTTTTGCCGTCAAAGAATCGGATAGCTGCGTCGGCAGCATTTTCGGATTCATCAACGCACGGCAATGATTGTCCCATTCATCGGAGGTTTTCTCTTTCAGGCTGTGTTCCAAATAATCGGCAAGCGCCAAAACATCGGCTAACGCACGGTGACGAGCGTCCGTTTGGATTCCCATCCTGCTGATAATACTGTCAAGATTGTGTTTATAAAATTGAGGGTACAGACGGCGGGACAGTTGGACGGTGCATAATGCCGGAGCGGCAAAATCGATGCCTGCCCGACAAAATTCATGACGCAGGAAAGTGTAGTCGAAACGGCTGTTGTGCGCCACAATCAAAGAGCCGCGCAGTAAAGGCAGTATGTCGGGAGCAATTTGGTCGAAAGCGGGAGCCTGCGCCACCATTTCGTTGGTAATGCCGGTCAGTTGGACGACAAATTCAGGAATCGGCTTTCCCGGGTTGATCAATTGTTCGTAATGTTCTACCCGGCCGTTTTCAAAGCGCAGAAAAGCAATTTCCGTCACCCTGTCTTGATACAGATTGCCGCCGGTAGATTCTAAATCAACGACCACAACAGGGCGGTTCAATCGGGTAAAAGCTTCCGATAATCTCAACCAGCGAGAAAGATGAAACATCCTAAATTCCTGAAAATTCACACAACAGGGCAGTATTCTACACTTTGCACATCGTTTATCCAAGAAAACCCTTGACAAGTCATATATGGGAAAATATAATCCAAATCTTTCTTTCAGTGCACCCGTAGCTCAGTTGGATAGAGTATCTGGCTACGAACCAGAGGGTCGGGCGTTCGAATCGCTCCGGGTGCGCCAATAGAAAATTTCTGCGCCCATCGTCTAGCGGTTAGGACATCGCCCTTTCACGGCGGTAACCGGGGTTCGATTCCCCGTGGGCGTGCCAGATTTTGACAAGCTCCTGATTTTTCAGGGGCTTGTCTTTTTTATATCTCCGAAAAAGATAAAACTCTGGTTGTTTGTGGTCATGAATGTTTAAATATAGTGGATTAAATTTAAATCAGGACAAGGCAACGAAGCCGCAGACAGTACAGATAGTACGGAACCGATTCACTTGGTGCTTCAGCACCTTAGAGAATCGTTCTCTTTGAGCTAAGGCGAGGCAACACCGTACCGGTTTAAAGTTAATCCACTATATATCAGGCAGATATTCTTTTGATTAGGTTGACGGTACAATAGCCGAACTTTGAAATGATTAAACTTTTGTTTGCCTGCTTATGAAAAATCCGAAAATTATCTTCTTTGATATTGATGACACCCTCTATCGGAAATATACCGATACCCTGCGACCTTCCGTTTCTAAAGCAATGGCGGCGTTGAAAGAGAAAGGGATATTGACCGCGATTGCAACGGGTCGTCCTCCTGCGGCTATTCCGAAAAAAGTGCAGGAGCTGATCCGTGAAAGCGGAATCGATATGCTGGTGACCATTAATGGGCAATATACGTCGTTTCACGGGGAAGTATTGCAGGAATATCCGATGGATTCTGCGAATATGATGGAAATATGCGCGTCGTTGGACAATAAAAATATTGATTACGCCTTTGTGAATAACAATGAAATTGCGGTTTCCAGCCCTTCATCGCTTGTTAAAGATGCATTGGCGCATATTTTTCCCGATTTTTTGGTGGATAAAGAATATTTTCATCGGGCAAAAGTGTATCAAATGCTGATCTTTGCAGACTCCAATCAAGAACGCGCCATTGAAGATGAAATTCAACAAAACGGATTTAAATTGGTTCGGTGGCATGAATGTGCCATGGATATGCTTCGTTCTGAAGGTTCTAAGGCAAGGGGAATTGCTCATGCCGTAGGTAAGCTGGGGATTGAAATGAAGGATGTTATGGCATTTGGCGACAGCTTCAACGACTTGGAAATGTTGTCTACTGTCGGATTTGGAGTGGCAATGGGGAATGGCGAGGCTGAGGCAAAGGCTGTGGCAAAATTTGTATGCCCGAGTGTGGACGAGGATGGGGTGTTGCGGGGATTACAGGAATTGGGTGTTATCGACTAAATATAATGGATTAACTTTAAACCAGTACGGCGTTGCCTCGCCTTAGCTCAAAGAGAACGA
>CAUOMQ010000132.1:0-7573 GCA_963456805.1 uncultured Neisseria sp.
TCTCTAAGGTGCTGAAGCACCAAGTGAATCGGTTCCGTACCATCTGTACTGTCTGTGGCTTCGTTGCCTTGTCCTGATTTAAATTTAATCCACTATAGCTTCATTTTCTTGCGAACCGTGAAAAGGCGGATTGCCGTGTGGCTAGGCAGGTCGTCTGAAAACCGGTCAACGTCTGTTTGGCATCATTATCTTTTGTGTATCCTCTATCCAGTGGAGTCGTAAAGCTAAAGGTCGTCTGAAAACGGTTTTCAGACGACCTTTGAGTTATTTGCGGTTGGGGTTGATCCATTGCCATTGTTCGCGCAGGGTGTTTTCGAGGGCTTTTTGTTTTTCCTGCGGGCTGTTGAGGCCGTCGGTCAGGCGGTTGTAGTCGATGGTGATGGACGGGTTTTGCACCGTACCTCTGATTTTGAGCGGAATGGGTTTGTTTTGCGGGTTCAGGGCATTGCGGATGAGCAGGTCTTCCGATAGCTCTTGGGTGCTGAGGTCGGTATAGCCGCTGCTGACAACGTGCAGGCTGTCGGAAAAGAGTTCGGTGTTGACATGGCGGCTGATGCCTTTGTCGATTTCGCTGTTGAGGACGAAATGGTGGAAAGGAGTTTTGGGCGGCGGGGTTTGTTGGGTGTTGTCTTTACTGATGATGCCGTTTTTGAGGATGTTGTCCATGTCGATACCGTGCCATGCGCCTTCGGAGATGTTGAGGGTCAGCATCCCGTTGAGGTTTTTGAGCATTTGCTCGCGGTTGTTGCCTTTGGTGGTCAGGTCGATGACGGCGTTGCCGTTGCCGCTGAAGCTGTGGAAACCGAACAGGTCTTGCAGCAAGGGTTGGATTTGTACGCTTTCTGCGTTTTGTTGGAGGTGGTAGGAGAGGGGTGTGGTGTTGGCTATGCTGATGCCGCCCTCGGTACGGCCTCCGTAGAGTCCGGCTTTGAAGTTGCTCAGGGTGATATGTTCGTTATTGGCGGTCAGCCGGGTTTCGACGTTGTCCAATTGGAAGCCGGGCGTTTGGATATTGTTGACCTTGATGCTGGCTTCGATATCGGGGGTGTTGGCGTGGTTGAGAAATTTCGGGTAGGGGTCGTCTGAACCGGCTTGAAAGTCTTCCAAATAGGGGGTGAGGTTGAGTTTTTGCAGGGCGACGCCTGCTTCGAGTCTGGGTTTTTGCTCGGCTTGGGTTTGGTATTTTAAGCTCAAGGCAACGGGTTGGCGGTCGAATGTGCCTTTGAAGCTGCCTTGCCAGTTGCCGGAATCGGTCAGGCTGAAATTTCCGTCGAGCATGCTGATAAAGCGCGGTTGGGGCAGTCGGTTGACAGTGTCCTGCAGGGTGGTAATGCGCAGGCTGTCGGATTGCAATCCGGTTTTTTTCTGCCACAACATGGGGCCGCTGACGGTAAAGCTGGTTTGGCGCAGTTGGTTTTTGTATCTGCCGTTGAGATCGAAGCTGTCCAGGGTGATGACGCTCGGACGCAGATTGGTTTTGTCGAGTTTGAAGGAGCCGTCCCATTGGCTGTCGGGCGAGCCTGCGGTAAAGGCTCCGCTGACGGTATTGAGGCTGAGGTGGTTGTCTTTGAAGATGAGCAGGGGTGCTTGGGCGGTCAAGTGGAGGTTTTGTTGAACGCTGTCTGCGCGCAGGTTGATGTTGCTGACTTGCAGGGTGTGGTTTTGCGTTTGCCAGTCTAAGGCGCTGGTGATGTTGATTTTTACCGTGTTTTGGTCGTGGCGGCTCTGCGCTTCAAAGCGGAGCTCGGGAATGTTCCAGTTTGCTGCATTGGTTTGAAGCAGGCCGTTGCCGTTCCATTCGAGGGGGAACTGCGGATTGCGGATGTTGCCGCCGATTTTGAAACGGCGACCGTCGGAATCTTCCGAACGGAGGTTGAGGCTGAAGTCTTCGATGGTGTACGGTGTGTTGTCGAGTTTCAGATGCAAGGTGCTGTTTTCTACGACGAGGCGGTTGAGCGTGGCTGTGTTGCGGGGCTGCTGCCAGAGGTCTTGCAGGCTCCATTTGCCGTTTTCGGCGCGTTCGATTGAGACATCTGCGCCTTTAAGCACCCATTTTTCGATAATGGGCGTGTCGTTCCACAGGCTGCTCCAGCCGATTCCGATGTTGGTCTCTTTAATATGGATGGCGGCTTGCGTGCTGTTGGGATAGGAGATGACGACGTTTTTGAGGGTAAGGGTAGGGCGGGGGAACCAACTGCGCCGGATTTCGGGGCTGAAGCGGATGGTGCGTTGGGTCGATTGCAGGGCGGATTGGGTAAGGGTTTCGATGCGTTTGGGTGTGAAGAAGTTGTAAACCGATGCGTATAGTCCGGCTGCGGTGGCGATGACCGCTATGAGGCTGAAGATGAGGAATTTCAGCCAGAATTTTCCGGAGTTTGGCAGAAGGTTCATGGGCTTTTATAAAAATTAAAGTATAAGAGTATAGCACATGCCTTTGGGATGGTTGGTGCGGCAGGACAGAGGGTTGTAAATGGGTATGAATGGTGGTTGCGGGTTTCAGACGACCTGATGGTTTGCTATGCCTTATAAATATGAATGTGGGCGGTTTGCACTTGTCTCTTTGTGTTGAGGTATCGTTTGGATAAAACGTGGCTATATAATGCAGGTTCTATTGGTATGAGGAGGGTGTCGATGATTATCGTAATGCGCAAATGGTCGAGTGAGGAATCTGTTCGACGGGTGGTGGATACGATTCGCAGCCGTGGCTTGCGGGAACATATTTCGCGTGGCGAAGAAAGGACGATTATCGGCGCGCTGGGCGACGAGCGGGTCTTCCATTCCAATGAATTGGCGCGGCTGCCCGATGTGGAGCGCGTGTTCCGGGTTTTGAACGATTGGAAAATCATCAGTCGGGAGGGGCAGCCTGAAGACAGCAAGATTTCGATACGGGGTGTGTTGTTTGGCAGCGAGAAGGTTTTGGATATTGTGGCGGATATCAATCGGATTGAGGATGCGGATGCGGGATTTGTCGATCCGTTTTATCTGTCGGCACGGCCTTATGCGGAAATGGACAACGGGAGCGAAAAGGCGAGAATCCAACTGATGCAGCAGGATATTCGGCGGCTTCATGAACAGGGAAAACCGATTTTGGTGCGTATCCGCGATGTGCGTCAGATTGATGAGGCTTTGAAGGCGCAGGCAGACGTTTTGTATCTGGGCGGAGAGCTGATGGGGAATCGGGTCTTGTTGGATGAAGTGGGTCGTCTGAATACGCCGGTAGTGTTGTGTAAAGATAAGCATCATCGGGTTGATGATTGGCTGGCGGCTGCCGAACACATCGCTTTGCGCGGCAATCACCATATTATCTTGGGTGAGGCAGGGACTTTGAGTTTCGAGCCGGAACATGCTTATCGTTTGGATGTGGATGCGATTGTCAGGGTGCGGCAAACCTGTCATCTGCCGGTGATCGCGAACATCACGCGGTTGTGGCACAACGATATGCCGCAATATATCTTATATCGGTTGGCGCAGGCTGCCGGTGTCAATGGGATTGTCGGTTCTGGGGTGGATTGATATTTTAGTTTTTAACCGAATTTTGGCATAAAATGCTATTGCGTTTATTGGGCGTATATCTGCCTTATTTTGTTATCGAATTTTCAAGGCGGTTTTTGAAGCCGGATAATGGGATGGTAGATATACCCTGTCTTGCAACGGGATTTTTATGGCGTTTGGGATATGGATATTGCTTAATCAGGCGTCAGGAATGGGTTATCAAAACCGTAGATAAAAAAAACCATTCATACCAAGGGAGAAGTATGAATGGCCAATACATTGCGGGAAAACGTCTTACTTGCTGCACCGCCCAAAAGGGATAAAAGAGCGGTGTGTGTCAGCGATTTGAATTCTAGCAGCATTAGTATTAAATGCTGTTAAGAAGTGAAATCTTTTGAATAAATTGCGCGAAAACTCCGATAGACGTTAATTTATTGAGATAAGCGGTATTAAATTTGTTGTATTTTAAATTTCATATGTCATATTTTTACAACAACCATTTTAGAAGGTCGTCTGAAAAACTATTTTCAGACGACCTTTTTGTATACGGGACATACCAAGATGCGTAGCAATGGCATTTTAATCCCATCGGGCAAAATGCCACTATTGCCGCTATCCGTCGATTTGCCCGCTGTTGGTAGGAAGGAAGTGGGTGCAGAACCGCCATTCATGCACCGCTTGATCGTCAATATAGGCGTTCGGTTTGGGTAAAAATGCTTGGAAACATTCCGATATGCCCAATTCTTCTGCGCTGCGACGGGCGTAGTCGGCTCCTCCGCTGCTCCAGAGGTAAAGCATATGTCCGTTTCCATGCAGGCGGCGGACTTGGCGGATGACTTCGGGCATGGGAATGCGCGTACTGCCTACGCTTCTGACAAGGGTGTCGTCCAAGGGTGTCGTCCGCA
Organism: uncultured Neisseria sp.; assembly: GCA_963456805.1. Lineage (GTDB taxonomy): Bacteria > Pseudomonadota > Gammaproteobacteria > Burkholderiales > Neisseriaceae > Neisseria. The sequence continues at coordinate 4,398 of CAUOMQ010000132.1, forward strand.
TCAATATAGTGGATTAAATTTAAATCAGGACAAGGCGACGAAGCCGCAGACAGTACAGATAGTACGGCAAGGCGAGGCAACGCCGTACTGGTTTAAAGTTAATCCACTATAAAAATAACGGAAGGTCTGCTCATCAGATTGATTGCTTTGAAATGGGTGGATGGATGTCAAAAAGGTCGTCTGAAAAACCTTTTCATGATTTCTATCTTTGTTTTGTTCAATCTGCCGCTGTATTTGTTAAAACGGGTTTATTGGTTCTCCCGTATCCATTTTTCCCAACGCTCGAACAGGGCGGGTTGCAGGGCGGCGATGACGGAGCGTTTGAAAACGTGTTCGCCGCTCCAAAAGTCGTCGCCTTCCAAAGTGGACAGGTTGCCGCCTGCTTCTTCGAAAATCAGCGCGCCGGCGGCGTAGTCCCACAGTTTTTGCCCACCGTGGACGTAAACGTCGTAGCGTCCGCTGGCGAGGTAGCACCAGTCGAGCGTGCTGCTGCCCATGCTGCGGATGGTGCCGAATGGGGCGAGTGTGCTCATGCGGCTGGTGAGTTTGCCGGAACGCAGGTATTTGATTTCGACGCCTGCGATGGCTTCGCTGAGTTTTTTATCGACGGTGCGCAGGGGCAGTGGTGTGCCGTTGAGGTATGCGCCTTTGCCGCGTTCGGCGTAGAAGCATTCGCCGCTGACGGGGTTGTAGATGATGCCGAGTTCGGCGCGGCCGTTTTTGACGAAGGCGACGGAAACGGCGAAATGGGGCAGTCCGTTGACGAAGTTGTTGGTGCCGTCTATGGGGTCGACGACCCACAGCCCGTCGGTATGCGCGTGCAGTTTCCAGAGGGTGGTTTGTTCCTGCACGCTCATTTCTTCGCCGAGCATGGGGCTGTCGATCAACAAGGGCAGAGCGGCGGCGAAGGCGGTTTGGGCGGCAAGGTCGGCTTCGCTGAGCATGGAGCCGTCTTCTTTGCGGTGCGACGGGGTATTCAGGAAGCGCGGCATGACTTCGGTTTGCGCGATGTGCCGGACGACTTTTTGCAATCGGTGTAACACTTTTTGTCCTTGTTTTTGCGGTTGGGGTGCGAAATCGTATAATCGCGTTATTATATCCGTTTTCACTTGAAGAACCATGTCCAGATTTTATCTGCCTGATGCTTTATATGCGGGGCAAGTTGTTGAACTGCCTGATAATGTTGTGCGTCATTTGAATGTTTTGCGCGTGCGCTGCGGGGAGGAGGTCGTTTTGTTTAACGGCAACGGCAAGGCGTATCCTGCGCGCTTGGATGTTTTGGAGAAACGCCGCGCCTGTGCGGAAGTGTTGCGCGAGGAGGAGAAGGACAACGAGTCGCCGCTGAAAATTACGCTGGTGCAGTCGGTATCGAGTGGCGAACGTATGGATTTTACTTTGCAGAAAAGCGTGGAACTGGGTGTAGTCGCGATTCAGCCGGTGATCAGCGAACGCTGCGTCGTGCGCCTGAGCGGAGAGCGGGCGGATAAACGGGTGGCGCGTTGGCAGGAAATTGTGGTGTCCGCTTGTGAACAGAGCGGCAGGAATATCGTGCCGGAGGTGCGCCCGCTGCTGCCTTACCGCGAGGCTTTGAAACAGATGTCGTCTGAAACGACCAAGCTGTTGATGAGTTTGAACCGCGCCCAGAGTTTGCGTACCGTCAAGCCGTTTTCAGACGACCTGATTTTTATGGTCGGGCCGGAAGGCGGCTGGACGGACGAGGAGGAGCGGTTGGCGTTTGAGGCGGGATTCCAGTCGGTAACGCTGGGCAAGCGGGTGTTGCGGACGGAAACCGCTTCTCTGGCTGCGATTGCGGCGATGCAGACGCTTTGGGGGGATTTTGTGTAACCGAGGTCGTCTGAAAACGGGATGGGAAGCGTAAATCCCTAGATGGTTTGAAAAGTAAATTTTATTGAAATCATGGATTTAGATTTGTTTTTCAAGCCATTGCCCGCTTTACCTGTTTTACGTCTTCGCGGCGTTGGGCAATTCATCCGTTTTCGCTTACAATAGCCGATTATCCGAATCAACGCTCAAAGGCCTTCACATGCAATACGCCAAAATTTTAGGTACCGGCAGCTATCTTCCCGCCAACCGCGTCAGCAACGACGATTTGGCGAAAAAAGTCGATACGTCCGACGAGTGGATTACCACCCGTACCGGCATCAAGTTTCGCCATATTGCAGACGAAGGCGAAAAAACCAGCGACCTTGCCGCCGAAGCATCGCGCCGCGCGCTGGTTGCTGCCGGTGTCGCTGCCGATGAAATCGATTTGATTATCGTGGCGACTGCTACCCCCGATATGCAGTTCCCGTCCACCGCGACTATCGTTCAACAAAAGCTCGGCATAGAAAACGGTTGCCCCGCATTTGACGTGCAGGCGGTCTGCGCGGGCTTTATGTACGCCCTGTCCACCGCCAACGCCTACATCAAAAGCGGCATGGCGAAAAAGGCTTTGGTCATCGGCGCGGAAACGTTCAGCCGCATCGTGGATTGGAACGACCGCACGACCTGCGTTTTGTTTGGCGACGGCGCAGGCGCAGTAGTATTAGGCGCGTCCGACGAAGCGGGCATCATCCACAGCAAACTCAAAGCTGACGGCAACTATCTCGACCTGCTCAACGTGCCCGGTCAAATCGCCAACGGGCAAGTTTGCGGCTCGCCCTACGTCAAAATGGACGGGCCGGGCGTGTTTAAATTCGCGGTCAAAATGCTCGCAAAAATCGCCGACGAAGTCATCAGCGAAGCAGGTTATACCCCCGATCAAATCGACTGGCTCGTGCCGCACCAAGCCAATAAACGCATCATCGACTCCACCGCCAAACACTTGGGTCTGGATATGGAAAAAGTCATCCTGACCGTACAGGAACACGGCAACACATCCGCCGCTTCCATCCCGCTCGCGCTGGACGCCGGTATTCAAAACGGTCAAATCAAGCGCGGACAAAACCTGTTGCTCGAAGGCATAGGTGGCGGCTTCGCGTGGGGCGCGGTGTTGGTGAAATACTGATTTTTTGTCCGTTTGAAACTTAAGAGGTCGTCTGAAACTGCGTTGGTGCGGTTTCAGACGACCTTTTTGATAGGGAAGCCGGGATTCGTATTTTGAGGGCCGGGTTAGTTGTTCATAGTGAATTAACTTTAAATCAGGACAAGGCGACGAAGCCGCAGACAGTACAGAT
>CAUOMQ010000133.1:0-7565 GCA_963456805.1 uncultured Neisseria sp.
TATCTGTACTGTCTGCGGCTTCGTCGCCTTGTCCTGATTTAAATTTAATCCACTGTATCGTTTCAAACCTTATTCTTCAGCCATCCGCGTTTCCGTCTGTCGGAGGAAAGAACAAGTATCGCGGCGGTAAAAAGGTCGTCTGAAAACTGATTTTTGTTTTTCAGACGACCTTTTGCCTTCGATAACCCGTTTCATCAAACCTGTTCCCACTTCATGGCAACAGCCGTTTTCAGACGACCTTTCGTGCTATCGCGCCTTTATTTCACTTTGCCTTTCAACGCGCCGTAGCCTGCCGCGTCCATTTGTTCCAGCGGGATGAATTTCAGGCTTGCGCCGTTGATGCAGTAGCGCAGGCCTCCTTTGTCTTTGGGGCCGTCGGGGAAGACGTGTCCCAAGTGCGAATCGGCGGCGTGGCTGCGCACTTCGGTGCGGCGCATGTTGTAGCTGAAGTCGTCGTGTTCGGTAACGGCGGCGGCGTTAATCGGGCGGGTGAAGCTCGGCCAGCCGCAGCCGGAATCGAATTTGTCGGCGGAGCTGAACAAGGGTTCGCCGCTGACGACGTCCACATAAATGCCGGGTTTGAACAGATGGTCGTATTCGTGGCTGAAGGCGTATTCGGTCGCGCTTTTTTGGGTCACTTGGTATTGCTCTTCGGTCAGGATGCGTTTGAGTTCGGCATCGCTGGGTTTTTTATACGTTGCCGCGTCGAAGCCTTTGCCTTGCGGGACGGCTTTGGTTTTGCCCGGCAGCGGTTCGTCGGCTTTGCGGATGTCGATGTGGCAGTAGCCGTTGGGGTTTTTAATCAGGTAGTCCTGATGGTATTCCTCAGCGTCGTAGAAGTTTTTCAGCGGCTCGTTTTCGACGACGAGGGGCTGTTTGTATTTTTGCTGCTCGCGTTTGAGGGCGGCGGCGATGACGGCTTTTTCGGCGGGGTCGGTGTAGTACACGCCGCTGCGGTATTGCGTGCCGGTGTCGTTGCCTTGTTTGTTGAGGCTGGTCGGATCAACGACGCGGAAATAGTATTGCAGGATGTCGTCGAGGCTGAGTTTGTCGGCATCGTAGGTGACTTTGACGGTCTCGGCATGGCCCGTATCGCGGTAGGACACGTCTTCGTAGCTCGGATTTTTCGTTTTGCCGTTGGCGTAGCCGGATACGGCGTCAACCACGCCGTCTATGCGTTGGAAATAGGCTTCCAAGCCCCAGAAGCAGCCGCCGGCGAGGTAGATGGTGCGCGTGTTCATGATTTTTGAATCCTTTTTCTGTGTGTCGGGTTTGTAGAACGCGTTTTTCAGACGACCTAAATCGGCATTCGGGTCACGGATTAACGCCAATGCCTGCGCTTCGTTGATGCTGCCTTTGACGATGCGCTGCACGTCGCCGTCTTTACCGATTAACGCCCAAGAAGGATAAACGCTGATATTCAGGCTTTGGGCGATGGTGCCGCCGTTGTCGGTCACGACGGGCAGCTTAGGATAGTTCAAACCGGCATACCATTTCTGGAAGTCGCCGTCTTTTTTCTCGTGCAAAAAGCCGGGGGAGGCGACGGTAATCAGGTTGACGGAGCTGAACCGCTTGTCCTGCGCCCATTTTTCGGTTTGTCCCAATTCGGACAAACACAAAGGACACCAGCTCGCCCAGAATTTAATCAGGGTCGGTTTGTCTTTTTTCAAATAAATATCGGCGGGGCGGTTGTCCGCAGTTTTCAAAGTGGACAAAGTGTGCGGCACGGTCGCGGCTTCGGCATCGGCAATTTTGGGCGAACAAGCGCCCAGTGCAAACAGACAGCCGAACTTGGCGCAAAGGGAAAAGAAGGTACGGGGTTTCATCTCTATGTTTCCTGTGTGGACGGTTTGTATGATTAGACGTTGGGAATGTCCAAACCTTACAGCCTTGTACATAAAAAAGCAAAAGGTCGTCTGAAAACAAACGCCCATATTATTAAATTTGCATTCTCAAACAGCATTTTCATTGCAGCGGCGGCATAAAAGGCATACACTGACTACACACGACTACAACAACAGGAGAACTTGAAATGAAACAATTGGCCATGTACATCAACGGACGCTTTGAAAACGATTTCAACGGCGAATGGCGCGACGTATTGAACCCTTCCACCGAAGAGGCCATCGCCCGCGAACCTAAAGGCGGCAAAGCGGACGTTGACCGCGCCGTAGCGGCGGCGCGTGCGGCGCAACCGGCATGGGAGCGGCTGCCTGCGGTCGAACGCGGCGCGTATTTGCGCAAAATCGCCCAAGGCATACGCGAACGCGCCGACGAGTTGACCGACACCATCGTTGCTGAAGGCGGCAAAACCAAAGACTTGGCGCGCGTGGAAGTCATGTTCACCGCCGACTATCTCGATTACCAAGCCGAATGGGCGCGCCGTTACGAAGGCGAAATCATCCAAAGCGACCGCCCGCGCGAAAACATTTTATTGTTCAAACGTCCGCTGGGCGTCGTGGCAGGCATCCTGCCGTGGAACTTCCCCTTCTTCCTGATTGCCCGCAAAATGGGCCCTGCTTTGGTCACGGGTAACACCATCGTCGTCAAACCCAGCAGCGTGACCCCGATCAACTGCCACATCTTCGCCGAAATCGTCGATGCGGTCGGACTGCCCGCAGGCGTGTTCAACGTGGTGAACGGCCCCGGCGCGGAAATCGGCAATGCCTTGTCCGCCCATCCGCAAGTCGATATGGTCAGCCTGACCGGCTCCGTCGAAGCAGGCCGCCAAGTGATGGAAGCTGCTTCCGCCAACATCACCAAAGTCTCGCTGGAACTCGGCGGCAAAGCGCCCGCCATCGTTTTGAAAGACGCGGATTTGGACTTGGCAGTGAAATCCATCTTGGCTTCGCGCGTCGGCAACACCGGTCAAATCTGCAACTGCGCCGAGCGCGTCTATGTCCACAGCAGCCTGAAAGACGCGTTCATTGAAAAAATGACCGCCGCCATGAAAGGTGTGCGCTACGGCAACCCTGCCGAAGCCGAAGCAGGCGCGCTGGAAATGGGGCCGCTGATTGAAGAGCGCGCCGTCAAAGCCGTTGCCGAAAAAGTGGAACGCGCCGTCAAACAAGGTGCGACGCTGGTCTGCGGCGGCAAACGCGCCGAAGGACGCGGCTATTTCTTCGAGCCGACCCTGCTGACCGACACCGACAACAACATGGACATCATGAAGGAAGAAACCTTCGGCCCCGTCCTGCCTGTTTCCACTTTCGACACGCTCGACCAAGTCATCGCCTTGGCAAACGACTGCGAATTCGGTCTGACCAGCTCCGTTTACACCACCAACCTGAACGAAGCCTTCTACGTCACCCGCCGCCTGCAATTCGGCGAAACCTACATCAACCGCGAAAACTTCGAAGCCATGCAGGGCTTCCACGCGGGCTGGAAAAAATCCGGCATCGGCGGCGCAGACGGCAAACACGGTTTGGAAGAATATCTGCAAACCCAAGTCGTTTATCTGGAAACCAATATTTGATAACGCCTTGATGTGTTGATATAAAAGGTCGTCTGAAACTTTTCAGACGACCTTTTTTGATTTGCCCGACGGGTCAAACGACGGCGGGACACAAAACATCATCGCGACGGTTCAAACCAGACGATTTGTCCTTTATCGATATGTATCGGCACGGTATCGCCAGCGGGTAAGTGTCCGGCGGGCAGCAGGGTGGTCAGTTCGCCGTATTCGGGGTGGGCGAAGGTCAGGCGCAGGCTGTCGGGCAAGGGGGTGAGGGACAGGATGCGGCAGGGTGTGCCTTGCGGGTCGGGACGGATGGCGTGTGTCGGGATGTGGCGCGCATCGTCGGTGTTGGGCAGCCCGAGCAGGCGGGCGGCTTGGGCGTTGGCGGGGCGGCGGAAGAGTTCGGCGGGCGTGCCGTATTGGAGGATGCGCCCTTCGTGCATGAGGGCGATATGGTCTGCCAGCGCGGCGGCTTCTTCGGGGGAATGGGTTACGAGGACGGCGGGGATGTTTTGACGGCGGATGCTCTCGTCGGTCAGGCGGTAGAGGTTGTGGCGCAGGTGGGTGTCGAGGCTGGAGAAGGCTTCGTCCAAGAGGAGCAGGGACGGTTTGATAATCAGGGCGCGGGCAAGGGCGAGGCGTTGCTGTTCGCCGCCGGAGAGGCTGCCGGGTTTACGGCGGGCTTCGTTTTCCAAACCGATGTCGCGCAGCGCCTGCATGGTTTGCGCTTCGATTTCGGCTTTGGGCAGGCGGCGCATTTTGAGTCCGAAGCCGACGTTTTCTTGGGCGGTCAGGTGCGGGAACAGGGCGTAGTCTTGAAACATCAGCGAGACGTTGCGCTTTTCGGGCGGGACGGCGGTGATGTCCTGCCCGTCCAGCCAAACTTCGCCGCTGTCGGGTTTGACGATGCCTGCGATGATTTTGAGCAGGGTGGATTTGCCGCAGCCGGAGCGTCCGAGTACGGCGAGGGTTTCGCCTGCGGACACGGTCAGGCTGATGCGGTCGGCGACGGTTTTGCTGTCGAAGCGTTTGCAGATGTCGGTAAGTCGGAGCATGGGTTTCAGACGACCTTTTGGAGAATCGGGGAAGGAAAACGGCGGGGGTTAACGGGTTTGCTTATTGTTTTATAGTGGATTAACTTTATAGTGGTTTAAAGTTAATCCACTATATTTTTCGTCGTTCAGCGGCAAAGGCTTTCCAGCCAAAGGCTTAGCGGATGCTGCCTGTCGAGCGCGCCGTAGCGTTTGAGGGCTTCGAGGGTAACGAGCTGGGCATCGTGCATCATGGTTTGGGACAACATGGTTTCGACAAGTTGCGAAACGTTCATCAATTCAAACCCTGCGACTTCGCCGTCTTGGTTTTCGGGGCGGACGGTTTCGGGCAGGACGATGTCGAAGATGTGCAGGATTTCGTTGTGGATGCCGCGCGAGACGGGACGCAGGCTGTGGATTCGGGCGGCAGGGCGGAGGGTGTCGAGGGCGGGCGGCATCAGTCCGGCTTCTTCTTCGCTTTCGCGGCAGACGGCTTCAAACGGGGTTTCGCCGCTGGCAATGCCGCCGCCGACGAGGTTGTCGAGTTTGTTGGGATCGACGGCTTTGTGCGGGCTGCGGCGGCCTATCCAAAAATGCCAGCCGCCATCGGTTTGCACCAGTCCGTTGAGGTGGACGGCTTGGCTCATGAGTCCGAACGGGCGGAAGGCGGCGCGTTCCAACGCAAAAAGAACTTTGCCCGCGTCGTCGCACACGTCAAACTTTTCGTCGCGCCAGCCGTACAGCAGTCCGAGGCTTTTCCATTCGTGCGCCAAGTGCTGCAAACTGTCGCCCATTGCCAGCCAGTTGTCCGTTTGCAGGTAGAGGTCGTCTGAAACTTCAGAAAGCCCTTCCTGCCAGTCTTGTTTGATCCGTTCGCGCCAAAACGGATTCAGACGACCCAAAGCCAGCCCGTTCAGATAGAGCGCGTTCCAGTCGTCTGCCGCGCCGTAACTTGCCCGCGCCCAATCGTAGAGTGCGTCGTGGGTGCGGCGGTCGATTGTTTTGGAAAAACAAGGGTGCGAAGACATGGCTGTTCCTCAATCCAATCATAAACATAAAGCGGATTGTATCTGCTCCGCTTCAATTTGCAACCAACCTGCCGACAAGCAGGCGGCACACGCTGCAAAGCCAAACCGCCCGAAAACCGCTATAATCGTCTCATTTTGTCGGAGGTCCAACACCATGAGCGAATTGAGCGAAATTCTCGCCTATAACCAAAATTTTGTCGAATCAGGCGAATACGAAAAATATTTCACTGACAAATATCCCGGCCGCGAACTCGCCATCCTGTCCTGCATGGACGCGCGCATCATCGAGCTGCTGCCCAACGCGCTCGGACTGAAAAACGGCGACGCCAAGCTTATCAAAAACGCCGGCGCACTCGTTACCCATCCTTGGGGGTCGGTCATGCGCAGCCTTTTGGTCGCCGTGTTCGAACTCAAAGTCAAAGAAATCATGGTCATTGCCCACTACGACTGCGGCATGAAAGGGCTGAACGCCGCAGGTTTCCTCGAAAAAGTACACGAGAGCAACATCCCCGACGACCGCATCGAAACCCTGCGCAATGCAGGCATAAACCTCGACAACTGGCTGACCGGTTTTGACAACGTAGAAGACAGCGTCCGCCACACCGTCGAAGTCATCCGCAAGCACCCGCTCATGCCCGCCGACATCGCCGTCCACGGACTCGTCATCCATCCGACCACCGGCAAACTCACCCTGGTCGTTGACGGCAGCGCCGAAGCAGAAAGCCTTTCAGACGACCCCGCCAACCCATAAACCCGACAGGTCGTCTGAAACCCAAACAGAGTGCACACCCCCACACCCAAGGACACCCATGAAAAACATCGGACTTTTCGGCGGCACCTTCGACCCCATCCACAACGGCCACCTCCACATCGCCCGCGCCTTCGCCGACGAAATCGGACTCGACACCGTCGTCTTCCTGCCCGCAGGCGACCCCTACCACAAAGACCCGTCCCGCGCCTCCGCCCAAGACCGCCTCATCATGACCGAACTCGCCATCGCCGACGACCCCCGCTTCGCCGCCAGTGACTGCGACATCGTCCGCGACGGTGCGACCTACACCTTCAACACCGTCCAAATCTTCCGACAGCAATTCCCCGCCGCCCAACTTTGGTGGCTCATGGGCAGCGACAGCCTCATGAAACTGCACACTTGGAAAAAATGGCAGACCCTCGTGCGCCAAACCCACATCGCCGTCGCCATGCGCCAAGGCGACAACCTCAACCAAACCCCGCGCGAACTCCATGCTTGGCTGGGCGAAGCCCTCCAAAACGGCAGCGTCCGCATCCTCAACGCCCCCCTGCACAACACCTCCTCCACCCAAATCCGCCAAACCCTCCAAAGCGGCAGACTTTCAGACGACCTCCCGCCCCAAGTCGCCCGCTACATCCGCGAACACAAACTGTACCAAAGCGGAAAATAGCGTAAATTCATACAGATAAGTTATAATACCGTCCAAACCCCATTTCATTCCCACCATTAGGAAAACAATGAACGAACAAGAACTGCAAGACCTGCAAAAAATGGTCGAAACCGCCGTCGAAGCCCTCGAAGACATCAAAGCCAAAGACATCTCCGTCCTCGAAACCCAAGAAAAAACCTCACTGTTCGCCCGCATGATCATCGCCAGCGGCGACAGCACCCGCCAAGTCAAAGCCCTCGCCAACAACGTCGCCGTCAGCCTCAAAGAAGCCGGCTTCGAAATCCTCAGCACCGAAGGCGACAGCGGCGAATGGACGCTCGTTGACGCAGGCGACCTTGTCGTCCACGTCATGCTGCCCGCCGTCCGCGACTTTTACGACATCGACACCCTCTGGGGCGGCGAAAAACCCAGCTTCCACGCCGGCGCGCAAAAACCCTGGCACGCCGCCGACTAAACCATCATCCCAAGCCGTCTGTGCATACAGACGGCTTTATTGCGCACACCGAATCCTATCTTTGCCCAAACCGAAGTTTTCAGACGACCCCTTGACCGAACAATATAGTGGATTAACAAAAATCAGGACAAGGCGACGAAGCCGCAGACAGTACAAATAGTACGGAACCGATTC
>CAUOMQ010000134.1:0-7197 GCA_963456805.1 uncultured Neisseria sp.
TAGTACGGCAAGGCGAGGCAACGCCGTACTGGTTTAAAGTTAATCCACTATATTAAAGAGGGGGTTGTAGAAAGGCACATCAGCCTTTAAGAATGAATGAAGATTAACCATCAAGCCTTCACCATGCCGGATTACAGTCCACGCAACCTACTCCCCCAAGCAGGTAATCTTGCCAACCTTTTCTCCGTCCGGTTCGATTTCTGCTACATGATCTCCATATTTATCATCCCAAAAGAAACGCCCGTTTTTCTCATACCAAGGTTCGCCCAGTACATACCAAGCCTTGTCCAAACTGTCACCGGGGCGGATGGTTTCGCATGTCGCTCTACTCTTAAACGCACTCAACATACACGCATCATGTTGACGACAATCGGGATTCATGCACCTGCCCTTGTCGTCATTCCAATTGCGATCCATTAATTTACAGGCTATCAAATTATAGTCATAAGCATAAAACCCGTATCCTGTCATCAACAGCGCAGCAATACCTAAGCTTTGTAAACGCGGCGTTAATTTCATATTTACTTCTCGCAAGATAAAAAGGTCGTCTGAAACGCCCTAACCTTCACGATAATCACACACCCAGCGGTTGGTTTTCTCCGAAAGCGCCTCAAGATAGGCGGCAAGGGTGTCGTATTGTGCCGCGGCGCTGTCCAAGCGGTTGATGTCGCGGCGCGTCTGCTCGCCGTCGGGCATTTCGTCGATGTACCAGCCTATGTGTTTGCGGGCGATGCGTACGCCGGCGACTTCGCCATAAAACGCGTGCATGGCGCGGACGTGGTTCAAAATGGTGGCATTGCATTCTGCCAAGCTCAAGGCAGGCGGCAAAACGCCGTGTTCGGCATAATGTTTCAAATCGCGGAAGAGCCACGGCCTGCCTTGTGCGCCGCGCCCTATCATGATGCCGTCGGCGGCGGTTTGTTTAAGGACGGCGGCGGCTTTTTGCGGCGAAGTGATGTCGCCGTTGACCCAGACGGGGATTTTCAGACGACCTTTGGTCTCGGCAATCAGATCATAAGCCGCTTCGCCTTTATACATTTGCGTGCGTGTACGTCCGTGGACGGCAAGGGCGGCAATGCCGCAATCTTCGGCGATGCGGGCGATGGCAGGCAGGTTTTTATGATCGTCATGCCAGCCCAAACGGGTTTTGAGGGTAACGGGAACGTCCACCGCGCAGACGACGGCTTCGAGAATGGCGGCAACCAGCGGCTCGTTTTGCATCAGCGCGCTGCCGGCTTGAACATTGCAGACTTTTTTGGCGGGACAGCCCATGTTGATGTCGATAACCTGCGCCCCGAGGCTGACGTTGTAACGCGCGGCATCCGCCATCTGCTGCGGATCGCTGCCGGCAATCTGGACAGCAACGATGCCGCCTTCATCGGCAAAATCGCTGCGGCGCAGGGTCTTTTTGGTATTTCTAAGCGTCGGGTCGCTGGTCAGCATTTCGCACACCGCCCAACCTGCGCCAAAATCTCGGCAAAGTCGGCGGAACGGTTTGTCCGTAATGCCCGCCATCGGGGCGAGTGCAATGGGATTGTCGATAATGTAGCCGCCGATGCGCATGGTCAAACCGCCGTATGGAAAGGGCTGCCATTGTACAATTTTTAAGCAGGGTTTCCAATGGGATTTACTTTGACGGACAGGAAAAAAGGTCGTCTGAAAAAGTTCAGACGACCTTTGTTTTCCATTTACCTTGCTATTTTACTAAGTCGGCTATACCTGCCAAAATCAATGCGGTAAAGATAGAGACTGAACTCCCTATCATCAGAGAAAATAAGTTAATCAAACCCGACAACGCGCCCGTAAGGAGCAAAGCCAAAACAATCCATGTTCCATAAGGTTCGATTTGACGAAACTTCATAGACCATTTTGCATTGAGGAAAGAGTCAAGAATGACGCCACCATCGAGCGGCAAAATCGGAAGCAGGTTAATGACGATCAAAACTATATTGATTGTCATACCAAACTGGGTCATGATCATTAATGGGTCAATATACGCCTCAGGGACAGCGCCACCTAAAAACGAGAGCATCGCCCAGAAATACACCAGAATCAGATTGGTTACCGGACCGGCAACGGCAATCCATCTCCGCGCGCTGCGCACATTCTTAAAATTGCGGGCATTAATCGGTATGGGGCGTACCCAGCCGTAAACAAACGGTGTTAACGCCAGGCTCAACGCAGGTACGATGATTGTTCCTATCAAATCGATATGCGCCATCGGATTTAATGTCAACCGTCCGAATTGTAGTGCGGTGGGGTCGCCACAGCGATATGCAACATAACCGCGTGCAATCTCACGCATGACCAAGGAAAGCATCACCGGTGGGATAGCAAGCAGCACATAACTGAAATCAAAGTTTCCAAACATAGTTTTCCTTAAAAAGGTCGTCTGAAAAACTCAGACGAAATGCACCAAGGGCGCATCGTAGGTAAACACTGTCAAATTTGCAATAAGCAGGCCGCTCGAGAATCTCGGCGGCCTGTCGGCAGATGATTATTCTTCAGTTGCTGAATGTTCTTCAGTATTTTCTTCGGAATCAGTTTCTGCCTCTGGGTCATAACCCGATGGCAACAATAATCTAGATATGATAGGTACTGTCAACTCTTTTATGTCGATGACTTTTTCGCTTGCAGGCTTAAACTTGAATACGGGTTTGCCGTAATTGTGGTAAATACTTTCCATAACGATGTTCAACGCCTGAGTGTTGCTTTTGCTGTTGACTTGCGTGTAAATACGCGTTGCCAACAATCTGCCTTTTCCATTCAGATAGTAGTCATAATAGAGAGGCATACCGACCATCTTTTCAAAGCCGGAGTGCATTGAGAGGCCTTTCTCTTTTGTACTATCTATAAACTCGCCAAAGAATTTTTCAACTTTCTCGTAGCCTTCAGCCGTAGAGCCTTCCTCCGGTTTTTTCTTCAGAGCATCAAATTCTTTTTTGAATTCTTTAGCGAAAGCGTTGATAAAGAGCGGGTCATATTCGTCTTTATGGGTGTAATGGATGCGGTATTTTGCTTTGTTTTGCTTACCGAATTCATCCATATTTTCAAGGCGGTATGCCTCAGCAGGAGCGGCTTTGCTAGCTTCAATATAGGCTTTGAATACCGCCTTTGCGGCATGACGCAAAGGAATGCCTTTGACCATCTCTTCATCTTTAAGCTGTATGCTGATAGGTTGCTCTTCAGCCAAACGCTTACGGATCTCTTCGCTCGTAAAGATGCTCATAATCATCGAACTGAGCAATGGCTGGTCAATAGTCAGACTGAGATTTTCACCATCAATCAGCATGGGAGATTGGATATTCAATTGCTCATTGCGATGGTTAATGGAAATAGCGGGAATCCATTCGGCTTTTTTGGCAGGCAGGTCAATGGCTATATGCGATTTCAAACGCACACCTTCCAAATAACGTCCGACAACCGGATATTCTTGCCACTTATCGATCATTTCAGGGAACCATTTATCATTATCGGTGTCCAGCAAGGCTTCTTTCAGCTTGGTCTGATCTTCTTCCGAAAGCTCGATTCCATCTTCGTTCAATTCTTTGACTTGTTTGTCAAGTTCGGCTTGATCCTTCTTTGTTTCTTCCAAACGGGCTTTCTTCTCGCTTTCCGGCGCTACCCCTGCTTCGGCAGTAGAAGTATGAAACTTCACTTCGCTATCAATGTTATAGCTGTAATCATCCGTATAGACGCGATCAAGGGAAATTGCCATCATTTCATGGGCAGATTTGTTTTCAAGGCTGCTGCATGCGCTCAAACCAAATGCCGCCGCCAATACTAGACAAAACGTCTTTTTCATTTACTGTTCCTTAAAAAACAATCCAATGGGAATGTAAATGACTTTTAACACAAATAATTTAATGTGACAACATCATTGTATTGTTCGGTTTCTAAAAACGCTGAAAGGTCGTCTGAAACGGCAATTTACCGTTTCAGACGACCTTTTAAACACCATTACAAAATGCCGTTATGGTAAGTCTGATCATCAATCATGGTCGGATATTTCGGGTGGTTGGCATAAACAGTATCGTGGATTGCTTCAACTTTGTTATGCACATGACCCAATACATCAGAAAGCGCGATGTCCTTACCGGTTGTATTCACATCTTTCAATTGGTCGCCATTATGGGTATTGCTGCCGGCAAAGGTATCGACATCTGCCTCATGCTTCAACCAAGTCGCATACAGTTTGCCTTTGATGTCGGTATGCAGGGTATTGTTGGCAACATTCAGCGTGGCTTTTCCTACACCGTCACCGGTACTGTTGACATCCACAATGGCATCGTTCAGCTTGCCGTGGAGGGACAACGTATTGTTGGTCACGTTGTACTCTTTGGCATTGGTACGCATATAGGCGAATTCACGATAACCGGCCGACTCTTCGCGAACGGTAATATTGTTATTGTTTAACGTTATCGAACCATGCAGGGGGACATCCGAGCGGTGTTCTTCAAAATAGAACGGCACGGCTCCTGGTGCAATTTTTCCGATATTGGCAGTATTGTCGCTGATATTGATGGTGCCCGTACCGATACCGTCGTGTTTGCTGACATGATCATATGTGTTGTTAATCACTGCCATCAGGTATTTGGTGGACTCACCGTCGATTTTGTTGTCGGTAATATTCAGCGTGTAATCCATTTTGTTTTCATGGTTACGGAATTCGATGCCATAAGTTTGGATGTGGTTTTGGTACACTGCCAAATTTTTAATGGTATTGCCGCTGATGTCGTAATAACCTTTATCCGCCGTATGCAAATCGCGCAATTGAGTATTGGTTTGCACTTGGATGCCGGAATACATGTGGTAATACCTACCTAAATCATCATCCATATAAAGACGGAAATTCGGGTCTTGCGTAATAACGTTGTCTTTAATTTTCACGTTATCCATAGAAAATTGGCGGTTGTAGGCAGCGATACCATACAGACGGTCACCGTTTAAGACGTTGTTTTCGATAACGATACCGGTGCCATCATGCACATCCAAACCTTTACGGTAGTTATGGTCGGTCGTATTGTTGCGGAAAGTAATGCCGTAGTTGTAGCTGCCTGCCATGGCTGTCATGCCATAACCTGTACCGCCATCAGCCTCGTGACCGTTCCACTCCAATCTATTGCCTTCGCCGACAAAGTTCTTTTGATATCCGACCATCGCGCCGGCAACACGGTTGTGGTGCAGATAGGAGTCGACAATACGGTTGTTCTCACCCAGAGGCAGTTGGTCATATTGTTCGTTGATTTCACCGCTTTGGACGCGTGCTTTGTAAGTTTGGCTCTTACCTGCTTCCCGAACCAATGCATCAGTCGATGTAAACATCACACCGGCACGGTTGACTCCGGATACTTCGACTTTGCTGATTAAAGTATGGTCGGCATCGTTGACCAAAATGCCGCTGACTTTTCCGAAGTAGCTCAAGCCCTTCCGGTAAAAGTCCGGATTGGTATATTTAACAGAAAGATTCGCAATCGTTTTATGGCTTTGTCCATCCACCAAAATACCGGCAAATGCGCGAATATCATCGTGATTGGTATTGGGGTTGAACACACCGACCTGTGCTTTATCAAAGGTGATCAGCGTTTTGCCCATGCCCGAACCAAAAATACCTTTGACACCTGAATTATTGCCATTGATGACAATTTGATCGGAAATATAGTAAGTACCGTCCATAAACAGCATGGCTTTTTCTTTGTGTGCCGCAGTCAATGCCGCTTTGATGGCTGCCAAGCTGTCTTTTTTCCCGGTCGGATCTGCGCCAAAATCATTGACGTCGATGTATCTGCCAAATTCTTTCGATTGATGAACGGTGTAGTTGGAAACCTCCCCTTCTTTTACTTCATCTTGATGATTGGCTTGATGTTCAGCCTGCCTAGCAGTATGGGCTTCATTGGATTTTGAAGTATTGTGTCGAGCCGTTTCTTTATTGTCACCAGCCTGATTGTCTTCATGTTTGTGGGCAACCGTTACCGCTGGTGTTGAATGCGCCGCTTTACCGTTGGTTTGATGATGGTGTGCAACATCATTTTCAGTATGTTGCGCTTTCTCGGCAGCCTGTTTTTCAGCCAGGATTGCTTTGGTTTTAGCGGCAATTTCCGCTTGTTTGGCTGCATGTGCGGCTTTTGATTTTTCTAATGCTTCAGCCTGTCTTGCAGCCGATGCTGCTTTGGCTTTTTCCAAGGCTTCGGCTTGACGTACTGCAGCGGCGGCTTTTGCCTTTTCCATAGCTTCTGCATGTCTTGCAGCGGCGGCGGCAACAGCGGCCTGTCTAGCAGCTTGGTATTTTGCCATGACCTGCTCTTTGGCTGCTTGAGCTTCTGCCTGTTTGCGTGCAACAACATCAGCACGGAGAACCTGAGACATGATGGCCATTTCTTTGCTGGTTAATTTACTGCGGTCGGCAACCGGCGCCGGTTTGGTATTTTTTGAAGTATTGACTGCGGCAGTATCGGCAGAGGGCGTATGTTGCAGACCAAAAATTTTATCCTGTCCCCTCAATTGTTTAGGGAGGGCTGCTGCCAGATTCAGACCGCCAAAAGAATGGTCGTAAATCAATTTGTTCAACGCAGAAGGAGCATGGCCGGCATGATCTTGGCTTGCGGCTACTGCATGATTAGATTGAGAAGCTTGACTTTTAGTGTGAACTCTTGTTTGTCCGAGATTGAAGAAAGAGTACGTGGTTTTAGTTGACATAATATATTTTCCCTAGTTTAAAAGCCGCAGACTTGCGTCTGAAGCAACGAAAGCAATGCTTTCCTACCCTTTTTCAGCGATTTTTATATGTCGTTTGAATGATTTGAAATCATTTCCATCGTCATTTAAATAGCTGTAACGATTATTACTCATTCTAAAACCTCAAAACCTGACGCTCTTTTTTTAATCCTTCCGCCTTTTAAACATAAAACCGCACTTAAATATCCCTATAACATTCAGACGACTTTTCATGATCTTGTAAAAGTCATTCCAAAGCTCTCACTTTGGAACAGTCATCTTGTAATGTCACATTAATATATTAAACACTGCTTTACATTAAAAAACGAAAACCTAAGTCTATCAGAGTTCTAGAGTATCTATTTAGTTCACTGCGATGTCGATTTAAGTCCCTTTTTTCGACATTTTTCAGCAACTAAATATACCAAACGAGTAATGAAATGATTCTAGCATATTGAATTGGTATAATTACATTTTCATAAC
>CAUOMQ010000135.1:0-7181 GCA_963456805.1 uncultured Neisseria sp.
TGATGTGATACACCGTATGATCAACAAACTGGAAATCCCCGATTACAGCGAAGCGCATACGGTGGATTTTGTGGTTTCCGGTTAACCGGCCCGCATCCGAAGTGCGGTTACCAACCATAAAGGTCAGGCAGCCTGCGAAAATGGGCATCCATCAAATTTCTGGATTTATCCGGAATTAAATGGAAAAGGTCGTCTGAAAAATTTCAGACGACCTTTGTTTTGTGATTTAAGCCTTATGTTTTTTCTTGAGCGCGGCGTTCAGGATACACCCTAAAACGAAGCTGACGGTTGCGGGCAGCAGCCAACCCAGTCCGACGTTGTAAAGCGGCAGTGCACCGTTGATGTCGGCGGCGACTTCTTCGCTGAAGCCGAACGCGGCTTTATAGGCATCGAGCAAACCGACTGCCAGCGTTGCCATCATGGTGCAGAAATAGACGATGCGGCTGCCGCCGAACAGTTTGTGCAGAAAGACCAGCAGGATGATGACGATGGTCAGCGGGTACAGCAGCATCAGCATCGGAATGGAGAAGGTCAGGATGGAGGACAGGCCTTTGTTCGCCAACGCCATAGACACGACCGTATTGATGATGACGAACATTTTGTAAGGAATGCCGGGACACAGGCGGTTGAAATATTCGGAACATGATGTAATCAGTCCGACGGTGGTACTCAAGCAGGCGAGCAGGACGATGACGCCCAAGAGGATGTTTCCGGGGACGCCGAAGTAGAAATTTGCCGTTTTCGACAACACTTCCGCGCCGTTTTCCTGAAGTCCCAAGCCTGCCACGCTGGTCGCGCCCATATAGCCGATGAAGAGGTACACCAAAGCCAGACAAGATGCGGCGACGATGCCTGAAACGGCGGTCGTCCGCAGCAGCTCGGAGCGGTTGTCCACGCCCATCGCGCGCACGGCGTCAATGACGATAATGGAGAACACCAGTGAAGCAAGTGCGTCCATTGTGCCGTAGCCTTCCAAAATGCCTTTTATGAACGGACGGAGGGCAAAATCGCCTTGTGCCTCGGCGGGAACGCCCATCGGATTCAGCGCGGCGTAGCCGACCAAAACGGCAATCGTCAAAAGCAATACGGGGGTCAGGATTTTACCGATGCGGTCCACCAGTTTGCCCGGCGACATCGACAGCCAATACGCCACGCCGAAAAACGCCACGCTGAACGCCGCCAGCCCGACTGTTTTTTGGCTTTCATTCAAAAACGGCGCAACGGCAATCTCAAACGACACCGTCGCCGTACGCGGCATGGCAAACAAAGGCCCGATGGACAAATACAGTGCGACGGCAAACGCCACGCCGTACCAAGGAGCAACTCTTGATGCCAGCGCCTGCACGTCGCGCGAACCGGAATAGCCGATGGCAATCACGCCCAACAGCGGCAGACCCGCGCCGGTCAACAGGAAACCTGTCATCGCAGAGAACCAGTTTTCCCCCGCCTGTTGTCCGAGATAAGCAGGAAAAATCAGATTGCCCGCACCGAAAAACAAAGCGAACAACATCAAACCGACCGCCCACAGCGAGGCTTTACGGTTGAGCGGGGAAACACTGTTCATAAATTCGTACCTGTTTGTTTATAGTGGATTAACTTTAAACCAGTACGGCGTTGCCTCGCCTTAGCTCAAAGAGAACGATTCTCTAAGGTGCTGAAGCACCAAGTGAATCGGTTCCGTACTATCTGTACTGTCTGCGGCTTCGTCGCCTTGTCCTGATTTAAATTTAATCCACTATATAAAGGGCAGTTGATGGAAATGGGTATGGGTTTGCCAAGCGTGAAATCATCATGCCGTTTCGCCTTCAACGTCGGCGGCGGGGTCGTCTGAAACACCCTCTTCCGCTTCCGGGCGTTCTAAATTTTCCTGTTTCAGGCTGATTTCGATTTCGCCGTAGTTGTCCGGCTGGACGATGCGGACCAAACCTTCTTTGGCAAGCTCCAAGAGCGCAATGAAATTGACGACCACATACGCCGCGCCCTGCTCCGGTTTGAACAAATCGCTGAATTTGCATATCCCGCTCTCGTTCAGACGACGTAAAACCGCCGTCATCTGCGCGCGCACGGAAATGGTTTCCTGAATCACTTCATGGCTGCGCGTATGTTTCGCCCGCGACAAAATGCCCAGCCACGCCTGCGTCAAATCGGCGACATACACCTCCGGCAGCTTCGCCTCGACCGCGATTTCCAACGGCAGATACGCCCAAGCAAAATCCCGTCCCGCGCGCGGCAACGCATCCAAACCCTGCGCCGCCAGCTTCATCTGTTCGTAAGCCAAAAGGCGGCGCACCAGTTCGGCACGCGGATCAGCCTCTTCATCCTCGACTTCTTCGGGACGCGGCAGCAGCAGGCGCGATTTGATTTCAATAAGCATCGCCGCCATCAAGAGATATTCCGCCGCCAAATCAAACTGATACGCTTCCATTTGGGCAATATAGTGCAGATATTGCTCGGTAATCTTCACCATCGGAATATCGAGAACGTCGATATTCTGTTTGCGGATAAGGTAAAGCAGCAAATCCAACGGCCCTTGGAAGCTGCTTAAGACAACCTTCAAAGCATCGGGCGGAATAAACAAATCCTGCGGCAAATCAGTAACGGGCTGACCGAATACCCACGCGACCGTGTGTTCAGACGACGTTGCCGCAGCGGGAGAGATAAGGTGTTCTGAAGGCATGATTAGAAGAGCTTTTTCTTATTAGGTTTGATGGGTGGTTAATCAATAACGGGGTCGTCTGAAAACGCAGCGGGTTTCGCTAAAACAAGTGCGGCAAAACAAAAATCAGCCTTTTTTGCGTTGGCTTTTCAAAGAAGCGATGGCAATGGCAAGCGTTTGCGCCAACGCCATGCCCAGCAGCGGCAAAACGGCGAAAAACGAACCGGTCAGCACCGTAACGGCATCGCGGGAAAACACAAAGCCATCGCGCGCCAGCATCGCAATTATCCAAACCGACAATAGCAGCCATTCGCAGCCGACCAAAAACCAAATCATCCCGACCGAGCAGCGTTTGCGCCACTTCATGATGGCAGCGTGCAAAAGGCTGAATATCGGAACGGACAGGAAAGGATAAAGGAAATTGGTAAACGGCCGTGGAGAGCCGTCCTGAAAACACAAATAATCGCCCGACTGCATGTCGCATCCCATTGCGCCAAACATCGGATCGACGGCATACATCAACACGCCGAACCACACCGCATAAATCAGGCTGGCTATAAAATAGGCTTTGAAAAATCGGTTCATAGGCAAAAAAAGGTCGTCTGAAAAAATAAATTTCAAAAGGCTTAAACCCACATCAAATTTTCTGATTGGCATTTGCAGAAGAGCGCAACACACTCAGGGCTTGAACTGCTGCCATGCCATAAACAGGCAATCCCAAAAAAAGAAGTCCTCCTATTGACATCCAACTATCCAGACTACTCCATTCCCACAGTAAAAAAACGAACCAAACAATCAACCATTCGACAATAGGCAAAGCAAGAGTCATCGAAGTTGTACAGCGTTTGGTCCACTTCATAATGCCGGCATTGAGTAGGGACAATAACATTACAGATAAAAACGGAAAGAAGAAAACCTTCAAAGACACTTTCTCAAAAGCCGACATTTCAGCAGCTCGTGAACAATACTGTAGACGCTGTTCATTTTCAGGTGCAATATCAAAACATTCGGATCCTGAAAACAGCAAACCGTCACCGTACATCAGCAAACCGAAGACAACCGCATAAATCAAGCTGGCGATAAAATAGGCTTTAAAAAATCGATTCATCTCATTTCCGTCCTGCAATATGTTCCACCGCCGCCTGTGCGCAATACAGCCCAAAAGAAGCCGTCACCAGCATACTCGCGCCATAGCCCGCGCAGGACAAACCTTGTGGCGCAGTATCGGTCGAACACGCTTCGTCCGATTGCGGCGGCGTAATGTTTTCAGTCGAGAACACACACGGCACGCGCATTTTTTCTTTGGTATCGCGGCTGAAGCCGTAGCGTTTGCGCAAGGTATAACGCAGGTTGGCAAGCAGCGGGTCGTGGGTAACGCGGCTCAAATCAGCGGTTTGAATCAACGCCGGATTTTTCTGTCCGCCCGCGCCGCCGCTCAGGATAAACGGCTGATTGTGCCGCACGAAATAAGCCGCCATCGCCGCCTTGACGCGTACTTGGTCTATCGCGTCGATCACAAAGTCGAAAGGTCGTCTGAAAAGCGTTTCCAGATTGTCTTCCGTCACAAAATCCTCGATTTCCTCCACTTCACATTGCGGATTGATTTGGGCAATGCGTTCGCGCAACGCCGTTACCTTCGCCTTGCCGAAATCGTCGGTCAGCGCATGAAGCTGGCGGTTGACATTGGACTCGGCGACGTTGTCCAAATCAATCAAGGTCAAACGACCGATGCCCGTCCGCGCCAAAGCCTCCACCGCCCAAGAGCCTACCCCGCCCACGCCGACCACGCAGACGTGCGCGCGCGAAAACCGCGCCAGTGCTTCATCTCCGTAGAGTCTGGCAATACCACCGAAACGGCGCGAAGGAAGAAAAACGGTGTCGTTCATACCCAACCTTGTGATATATCAATAAATGAATGAAAATCAACGCAAAACGCTGCGGACGAATGCGACACATATTATACTGGAAAGCAGACGGGCTGTTGCAGCAGCCCGAAAGAGTCTATAATCGTTTCATATCGGACCCTTCCCAACCGCATGAAACAAAGTGCCGCCTGCGGCGCAAAAGGAGAATGAACTATGTACAAACATCTGGTTGTAGCCGTTGACGGCAGCGAAACTTCCCTCAACGCCCTGAAACACGCCGCCGAGTTGGCAAGCGTCAACAACGCCCGCCTGACTTTGGTACACGTCGCCAACCCCGCCGAATACATGGCGCTCGCCCCCGAATTCCTGCAACACGAAAGCTACGAGGCTGCCGCCGTCGCCCAAGGCAACGAAGTCTTGGACTTCGCTGAAAAAACCGCCCGCGAAAACGGCGTGGAAAACATTGTCAAACACCTTCTGGTCGCCAACAAAGGCGCGCGCGAAATGGCGCAGGATTTGGTCGATTACGCCGATGAAAACGGCGCCGACCTGCTGGTACTCGGCACACACGGCCGCACCGGCCTGATGCACCTCCTGATGGGCAGCTTCGCCGAAACCGTTATGCGCCAAAGCCACCTGCCGCTTCTGATTATCCGCAGCAAAGCGGAAGAAGCGTAAGGGTTTGCCCGATTGAAGAAGGTCGTCTGAAACTGCTTCGACAGACGAGGCTTCGATAATGTCCTTATCTGTCAAATAAAAGGTCGTCTGAAAACCTGAAACCTGGTTTTCAGACGACCTTTGTCTTGTAATCCGTTTTATCCGTCCGTTTTCAGCAGCCGCAAGAAGCTTCGTCGGATGCCTGAAGGCTTAAGGCTTTGCGTTTTTTGGCTTTTTCATAGCGGCAGCGTTGGCGTTCGGTGGTGATTTCCAACGGCGGGACGGGAACGGGTTTGCCGTCTTCAACCGCGACCATGGTGAAGTAGCAGCTGTTGGTATGACGCACTTCGCCGGTGCGGATGTTTTGCGCTTCGACGCGGATGCCGATTTCCATGGAGGTTCTGCCCGTGTAGTTGACGCTGGCGTAGAAAGTTACCAAGTCACCGACGTGTATCGGCTCTTTAAACAAAACCTTATCGACAGACAGGGTAACGCAGTAGTTGCCGCTGTAACGGCTGGCGCAGGAATAAGCGACTTGGTCGAGCAGGCGCAAAAGTTCGCCGCCGTGGACATTGCCGCTGAAATTGGCGGTGTCGGGCATCATCAGTTCGGACATGATGAGTTCGTGTGAAGGGAGTTGGCGGGTTTGGTCCATGGTGTTCCTCTTTTAAAAATGAATGTTTGTGTTAGACAGGCGGCCGTTCAGTGGTTGGGATGGTTTTCAGACGACCTTGCCGATTGTATTTAATATATGAATATACGGAAATTGGATTTTTTTATGGGTTTATAACCATTTTCTGCGCGAGAAGAAAATCAGCAGCCCGACGATGATGCACAGCATCACACCTAAAACGATAAAATAGCCGTAATGCCAATGCAACTCGGGCATGTTGTCGAAGTTCATGCCGTAAATACCGGTGATGACGGTCAGCGGCATGAAGATGATAGTGATGACGGTCAGAACGCGCATCTGTTGGTTCATGCGGTTGGATTGGAAGGAAAGGTAGATGTCCATCATGCTCAACACCATATCGCGCGAGGCGTCGAGCGATTCGAGAAGCTGCATGTTGTGGTCGTACACGTCGCGCAGATAGACGGTGGATTCGCCTTTGAAAATGGCAAAATCGCCGCGCACGGCAAGCTGATAGAACACGTCGCGCAAGGGCAAAAGTGTGCGGCGCAGGCGGACGGCGTCGCGCTTGAGACGGTGGATTTTGCCGAGAATGTCGCTGTTTTCGTTTTTAAACAAGGATTTGTCTATGGATTCGACGCGGTTGTTGTATTCTTCCAAGACGATGAAATAGTCGTCCACGATGCGGTCGAGCAGGCAATAGGCAAGGAAGGCGGTGTTTTTGCCGAGGATACCGCGCGGATTTTCGCTCATTTGGCGGCGCAACTGGCTGAACAGTCCCAGCGGTTTTTGTTGGAACGACAACACGAAATCTTTGCCGATAATCAGATACACTTGGTCGGAATTCAGTTTGCCGGCGGCGGTGTAGTGGTAAACCTGCGCAGCGATAAACAGATAATTGCCGTAATCTTCGATTTTGGGGCGTTGTTTGCGGCTGAGGATGTCTTCGATGACCAGCTCGTGGATACCGTAAGGCTCCAGCGTGTGTTTGAGCAGCGCGGCGTCGTTGATGCCGACGAAATGCAGCCAGTTGGTCTGCCCCGCTTGCGGACGGGCGATGTCGGGCAGTTTTTTACCCGCAAGATAATCGTGTTGGGCAAACGTATCGGCGGAATAAAGCGTCTGGTGGATGGCGGAACGCGGCGCGTTGTCGGTATTGCTGCGCGGGACGGTTTGGTCTTGCGGGATTTCGGCTGGGTCTGCGCTGTTGGGCTGTTTGCTCATAAAATCGGATAAGGCAGGATGGATAATGTGTTTTTCTGTTGTATAGTGGATTAAAATAAAAATGAGACAAGGCGGCAACGCCCGCCGTGTACGGGTAGTACATAAGGGCGTTGGCAACGCCGTATCATTGCAATTTTAATCCACTATA
>CAUOMQ010000136.1:0-7173 GCA_963456805.1 uncultured Neisseria sp.
CTGTACTGTCTGCGGCTTCGTCGCCTTGTCCTGATTTAAAGTTAATCCACTATACAAATAAGACAAAACCGTTTGCAATCCGTCGATTCATGATTCCGGCTTATCCGCAGCCGGTTTTTTCTTACGCGTGCGACGGCGTTTACGATTCGGCTTGCCATCCGCGCCATCGCTTTGCCCGTGTTGTCGGCGCTGTTGTGTGGCAAGCGTCATCTCCGCGCGGGCCTCCGCATCCGCATGTTGGAACTTCGTCCACCATTCGACCAAATCCCGCTCCACTTCGCCGACCTCTCCGCGCAACACAAGGAAATCGTAAGCCGCACGGAAACGCGCTTGCGCCAGCATTTTGTGCGGACGCGCGCCGCGTGTGTAGTCGAATTGCGGCTGAAGCTGCCAAATTTCCCTCATGGTCGCGGCAAAACGCTGCGGCACACCCCAGCCTTTTTCCACCGTCTCGCGCATGGTGTTCATCGCTTCGGATAAAGCGTGCGCAGGTTTTTGACCGCGTTTGATGTTGTCCTGCCAATGACGGTTCAAAACCGGCCACAATACGGCGGCAAGGACAAAGCCCACCGACACGGATTTGTCTGCGCGCAAACGTTCGTCCGTATTTTTCAAGGCGAGAGAGATAATGCGGTTTTCAGGTTTTGTGGCCGATTTGAGCGCAGTCAGAAGCGGATGGGCGTCGTCTGAAACGCCTAGGGAATTCAATCGTTTCAGACACTCTCTGGCATAACCGGAAAACAGCAGTTTCATGATTTCGTCAAACAGGCGCGCTACGGGTTCGTGTTTCAGACGACCTGCCTGTTCCGGAATCGGCGCGGCGGTGTTTTCTTCCACGTCAAACCCAAGTTTGCCCGACAACCGCACGGCTCTAAGGATGCGGACAGGGTCTTCCTGATAACGTTCCGCCGCATTGCCGATCATCACCAGCTTGCGGTCGGCAATATCGCCGACGCCGTGATGGAAATCGATGATTTCTTCTTTAATCGGGTCGTAATAAAGCGCGTTGCAGGTGAAATCACGGCGCATGGCATCTTCTTCCATACTGCCGTAAGTGTTGTCCTTCATAATCCTGCCGTGCGCATTCTGCTGCACTTTACCGCCGCCCCTAAAGGTCGTGACCTCTATGGTTTCCGGCCCGACCATGACGTGTACGATTTGAAAGCGTCTGCCGATAATGCGGCTTCTGCGGAAAATCTTATGAACCTGCTCCGGCGTCGCATCGGTGGCGATGTCGAAGTCTTTAGGCTCGACGCCCAGCAGCAGGTCGCGAACCGCCCCGCCGACAACATAAGCCTGAAAACCTTCGTCATGCAAACGGCGGACAACTTTTTCCGCCGCAAAACTCAACATATCCGCGCTGATATGGTGCCTGTCGAAAGGAAGGATTTCCTTCGCCACAGGCACTTGCTTCGGCTGCTTTCCGGGTAAAACTTTATGCAACCATTTTTTCAACATAAAACTCTTTCCAAAATAAAAAGAGGTCGTCTGAAACCGGCGGCGAAGCCTTTGCGCAATATTCTGCCGGGAATACGGGCAAAATATTATGCAAAGGCTTCAGACGACCTGCCGTATCGCATTAAAAAATAAGGCGGCATTATACCCGAAACACCATAAACCCTGAAAATATAGTGGATTAACTTTAAACCAGTACGGCGTTGCCTCGCCTTAGCTCAAAGAGAACGATTCTCTAAGGTGCTGAAGCACCAAGTGAATCGGTTCCGTACTATCTGTACTGTCTGCGGCCTCGTCGCCTTGTCCTGATTTAGTTAATCCACTATATAGTCGAATATCTAAAAACCGTAACGGCGTTATCAGTTATAATGAAAGGCTGACACAAACCTGCACGGAACCGTATCATGTATCACTACAAATCCGAAGCCACCCAATTCCTCGACAAACTCATCGAAGACAATCCGCAGCTGGTAACACAACGCCTTGAAAACCGCCATCTGTTGTGGGATGTCGAGCTGGACCCTCAAGAACAGAAAGAATTCGAAGCCGCCAAAGTCGCCAAAAAACCTTATACCTACTACCAAGACTGACGGCCAAACGGCATGACCACCCAGACACACAATATCGACCCGGCGCTGCAAGACTACCTCAACAGCATCGGAGAAAAAGAGCATCCCGTACTGACCGCCCTGCGTTCGCGCACGCAATCCCACCGTTTAGGGAAAATGGCGATTGCCCGCGAACAGGCAGCCTTGCTGACTTGGCTCGCGCGCCTGCTCAAAGCCGAAAAATATCTGGAAATCGGCGTGTTTACCGGTTACAGCAGCACCGCAGTCGCCTTAGTCCTGCCCGAACATGGCAAAATTACCGCCTGCGACATCAACGTCACCTTTACCGATATCGCCCGCGAAACCTGGCAGGCAGCGCAAGTCGCCCATAAAATCACCCTCCACCTCCAGCCCGCCCTGCTGACTCTGGACGACTTGATAAGTCAAGGCGAATCAGGCAGCTACGACTTGGCGCTGATCGATGCCGACAAACCGCCCACCCCGCAATATTTCGAACGCTGCCTGCAACTGGTTCGCAGCGGCGGCGTTATCGCCATCGACAATGTCCTGCTGAACGGGCGCGTTATGGGTGAAGCAGAACGCGATGCCCCGCCCAGCCTAAACATACTCCAGTCCTTCAACCGCAACCTGCCCGACGATTCCCGCATCGTACCCATTACCCTGCCCGTCGGCGACGGTCTGACTTTGCTGCTTAAAAAATAAAATGAACAAAACCCTTCCCATCCTGTTTGCCGGCATCCTCCTGCTCAACGCCTGCGCCTCTACCGCCCCCAAACCCAAATCCGGCGACACCTTCATGCTGCCCGATATTCCCACCGCCGCAGCCGAATCCTCCGCCATTCCCTATCCCGATTTGAACACGATGACTCAAATCGAACGCTTGGGTATGCAGGTTGAGCGTTTGGAGCGTGAAATGGAAAACACCAACCAGCGGCTGCAACAACTCGAAAAACAAAACAAAACCCCGCGCCACACCAATAGGAAAGTGCCCGCCCAACGTTTGGACGACCAAAAACTCAAAAGCACCTATCTGGCAAACGGCGGCACCGCGCCTTCAGAAGCCGATTCCGCCAACCAAAACGAAACCCATCTCTACAACCAAGCCCTCAAATACTATCAGCGCAACAATTACGCCGCCGCAGCCGCAGTCTTAAAAGGAGCAGACGGCGGCAACGGCAGCGAAAGCGCCCGACGCAATATGTATCTACTGCTGCAAAGCCAACAGCGTATGGGCAACTGCGAATCCGTCATCGAAATCGGCGGCCGCTTCGCCAACCGTTTCCGCAACAGCCCGCAAGCCCCCGACGCGCTCTTCAGCATCGGGCAATGCCAATACAAGCTGCAACAGAAAGACATCGCCCGCAACACCTGGCGCAAACTGATACAGAGCTACCCCGGCAGCGCCGCCGCCAAACGCGCCGCCGTCAGCATCAAGCAACGATAACTTTTCAGACGACCTCCCATATTCAAAGGTCGTCTGAAATCATTCATTGAATAACGTTTTATACACTAGGAGCAAATATGGTCAAAATCGGCATCATCATGGGCAGCAACAGCGACTGGCCCGTCATGCAGCAGGCAGCGCAGTTTCTCAAAGAGTTCGGCGTCGAATACGAAGCCCGCGTCGTGTCCGCACACCGCACCCCCGATTTAATGTTCGAATACGCCGAAACCGCCCGCGAACGCGGCATCAAAGCCATCATCGCGGGCGCAGGCGGCGCGGCGCACCTGCCCGGCATGGTTGCCGCCAAAACCACCGTCCCCGTATTGGGCGTACCCGTACCCAGCAAATACCTGCGCGGCGAAGACTCCCTGCTCTCCATCGTGCAAATGCCCAAAGGCGTTCCCGTCGCCACTTTCGCCATCGGCGAAGCAGGAGCCGCCAACGCCGCCCTGTTCGCCATCTCGCTGCTTGCCAACGAAAACCCCGAGCTGGCGCAAAAACTTGCCGATTTCCGCGCCAAGCAGGAACAAACCGTTTTAGACATGGAACTGCCTGAGGCATAACCATCAAATTCATCTGAAAGGTCGTCTGAAAATGGTGCAAACAAAATATTTGATTTCGTTTACCCCATTTTCAGACGACCTTTTTTTAATCACTCAACCCTCTGAACAACAATGAACAAAACTTTTGCGTTTATCCTACTCTCCGCCCTACTCTGCGCCTGTCAAAGCCCGAGCAAACCAACCCAAGCGACTGAAGCAGTCCTCACCCGACAAGCACAAGCCACAACGGGTAACCTGATTATTTTCTACGATAAAGACATCGGCTCAGGTTCATTGATGAAGGCAGTGAACGATTCCGGCGCGAGCTTGGTTTACGAATACAAAAACCTGCACGGAATTGCCATTCGTCCATCAGCCAAAACCAATATTCAAGATGCCATTGCTTATTTCCAAAAGGTAAACGGTGTATTGTCAGTCGAACAAGACCGACTGATGAAACTTCAATAAGAGTCAGCACTTAAATCAGCACACCTTTTGGAAGCCGATTATGTTTGAAGCTTTTATGATAGACTGATTTTTTAGTTTACAATGTATATTACCTATTGCCTTCCTTTCAGGCAGGAATACGTTATAAAAAATACACAGAAAAAATAAAACGAATGGGAGCATGATGGCAAACCGTATTTTCAGTATAAAATTCATAAAACCAATTAATTACCTCATTTTATTGCTACTTATTTCGTTTTCATTTCTCCTTAATACTGATGAATTTTACATCATAGACTATATAATTGATGGGGATGTCTATAATTTATCTGACTTACAAGGTGAAATAAACGACAACCCCATGATTATTAAATTATTTTTAATAATAAACAATATTTCTATTCTATTTTTTCTATTAGGAAGAAAGTTTATTGGCATTTTCTGTTTCATCCTTACAGCGTATTTTTTTGTCTATTTAATAGGCGACCTAGATTTATTGTTTCATATCATTTACTCAAGTATAAAACTTAAAAATTTATGGCTGACTTTAATACTCGTTTTGTATTTTTTACTGTGTTTGATTAACCTTTTTCCCCTGTTCAGTTCTGTGAAAAAATAAAAAAAGGTCGTCTGAAAACCCAAAATCCGGTTTTCAGACGACCTCTTTGCTTTTAAAAATCAAATCAAGCCATTTAAGCTCAAATCGTACCGCTGCCTTGTGCTTTCGGTTTGGCGGCACCGAATTCCAGTTTGCTCAAGGCGGAGAGGTAGGCTTTGGCGGTGGCGACCAAAACGTCGGTATCCGCGCCCTGACCGTTGACGACGCGGTTGCCGCGCGCCAAACGGACGCTGGTTTCGCCTTGGCTTTCCGTGCCTTGCGTTACGGCGTTGACGGAATAAATCTGCAAAGTCGCGCCGCTTTGTGCCACGCTCTCAATCGCTTTGAAAATCGCATCGACAGGGCCGGAGCCTGTGGCGGATGCGCGTTTTTCTTCGCCTTTGATGCTGAACACGATGTCGGCGCGCGGCTCTTCGCCGGTTTCGGTGCTGATTTTTTGGGAAATGAATTTGTAGCTTTCAGCGTTCATGCTGCCCATTTCATCGGACACCAGCGCGTGTAGGTCTTCATCGAAGATTTCGCGTTTTTTGTCGGCGAGTTCTTTGAAGCGGGCAAATGCAGCGTTCAGTGCCTCTTCGCTTTCCAACTCGATGCCCAAATCCGCCAGTTTGCTGCGGAACGCGCTGCGGCCGGACAATTTGCCCAAGGTCAGGCGGTTGGTTGACCAGCCGACCGATTCGGCAGTCATGATTTCATAGGTTTCGGGGTGTTTCAACACGCCGTCCTGATGGATGCCTGATTCGTGTGCAAAGGCGTTTGCGCCGACCACCGCCTTGTTGGGCTGAATCGGATAGCCGGTAATGGTGGACACCAGTTTGGATACCGGCACGATTTGTGTGGTGTCGATGCCGGTTTCCAAGCCGAAAAGGTCGTGGCGCACTTTCAACGCCATCACGATTTCTTCAAGGCTGGCATTGCCTGCGCGTTCGCCCAAGCCGTTGATGGTGCATTCCACCTGGCGCACACCTGCCTGAACGGCGGCCAGCGAGTTGGCAACCGCCATACCCAAGTCGTTGTGGCAGTGGGTCGACCAGACTACTTTGTCGCCGTTGGGCACGCTTTTGATGATGTTGCTGATACGCTCGTACCACACGGAAGGGATGGAGTAGCCGACGGTATCGGGAATATTGATGGTGGTCGCGCCCGCTTCGATAACCGCCGTAAAGATTTTGGCGAGGAAGTCCAAATCCGAACGCACGGCGTCTTCGGCGGAAAATTCCACATCGTCGGTGTATTCTTTGGCGATTTTCACTGCTTTGACCGCCGCATCGATGACCTGCTGCGGCTTCATTTTCAGTTTGTGCTCCATGTGGATGGGGCTGGTGGCGATGAAGGTATGGATGCGTTTTTTCGGCGCGGGGGAAACGGCTTCGCCTGCCTTACGCACATCGTTTTCAACGGCACGCGCCAGCGAGCAGACCGTGGATTTGGTGATGATTTTGGCAATCGCATTGACCGACTCGAAATCGCCCGGGCTGGCGGCGGCAAAACCCGCCTCAATCACATCCACGCCCATTTTCTCCAACTGGCGGGCAATGCGGATTTTCTCCTCTTTGGTCATGGATGCACCGGGCGACTGCTCGCCGTCGCGCATGGTGGTGTCGAAAATAATTACGCGGTTGGTCTGTGTCATTTCTGTTCTCTCCAGAGATTCGTTTTTTTGTAAAAAAGCATTCAAATCCAGCGGCCTGCCTTGCGCTTCCGCCAGCGCGGTCAGCTTTTGCAGTTGCGCCAAAGGCAGCGATCCGCGCGTGCGCCATTTATAGATGGCGGCGGTTGTTGCGGCATTTTCGGGATCGTGCTGTTTCAACGCTTCGGCAAGTGCATTCACGCCGCCGAAATAAGCAACTAAGCGGTCAATGTCTAATTGCATGATGTTCCTTGTCCAAACTTTATCGAAATTATGGTTTGCTTTGGAAGGGGATTATACGCATTTTAGACAAAACGACAATCTATTTTTCTGAAAATACGGATTTACTTTTTAAATTCAGAATTATTTTATACATTTTGTCCAATTTAGTTTCAAAATCTTAAGTATAGTCAATTAAAAACAAAATAGTACAATACTCAACTTTGAAGGTCTAACCATGGCATACT
>CAUOMQ010000137.1:0-7082 GCA_963456805.1 uncultured Neisseria sp.
ATTCGTGGGTAGAACCCACGCTACGGGCGGCTGGCTCTCCCGTCTGGCGGGAAGGGGCTCTACAGTTTGCACGAATTTGATTTTACCTAGAACCATAAAGCCACCCCATCCTAACCTTCCCCCGCTGGACGGGGGAAGTGACAAGTTGCCGTTGCAGCAAATCGTAGCGTGGGCTTCGCCCACGACCTTCTGCCCGAACATCCGAATCAAATTATTTATGTTCATTCGTGGGCAAAGCCCACGCTACGGCTGCTAAAAATATAGTGGATTAACTTTAAACCAGTACGGCGTTGCCTCGCCTTAGCTCAAAGAGAACGATTCTCTAAGGTGCTGAAGCACCAAGTGAATCGGTTCCGTACTATCTGTACTGTCTGCGGCTTCGTCGCCTTGTCCTGATTTAAATTTAATCCACTATAAGTGGGGCACAATATAAAAAACAGAGGTCGTCTGAAAACCCGAAATGCGGTTTTCAGACGACCTCTTCTTACGCTTTATGGTTTACGCGAACCTTATTCGCCGTAATAGGCTTTGGTCAGGATTTCTTCCATGTCGGCGACCAGTGCCAGACGCGGGTTGGCGGGGGTGCATTGGTCTTCGAAGGACAGCAGTGCCAGTTCTTTGCGGCCGTCGATGAAAGTTTTTTCGTCGATGCCTTGTTCTTTGAACGACATTTTGATGCCGACGTTGACTGCCAGTTCATGACAGGCGCGGGCGAAGGATTCTACGCCTTCGGCAGGGGTGGCGCACGGCAGACCTAAGGTACGGGCGATTTCCTGATATTTCAGGTCGGCTTTGTAATAGTTGTACTTCGGCCAAGTGGCGGTTTTCTGCGGGCGCGTGCCGTTGTAGCGGATGACGTGCGGCAGCAGGATAGCGTTGGCGCGGCCGTGCGGAACGTGGTATTTGCCGCCGATTTTGTGCGCCATCGAGTGGTTGATGCCGAGGAATGCGTTGGAGAACGCCATGCCTGCGATGGTGGAAGCGTTGTGCATGTGTTCGCGCGCTTCGGGGTCGGACGCGCCGTGTTTGTAGGAGCGTTCGAGGTATTGGAACACGAGCTTGATGGCTTGCAGGGCGAGGCCGTCGGTAAAGTCGTTGGCGAGTACGGAAACGTATGCTTCTACGGCGTGGGTCAGTACGTCCAGACCGGTGTCGGCGGTTACGCCGGCGGGAACGGTCATGGTAAATGCGGGATCGACGATGGCGATGGTCGGGGTCAGCGAGTAGTCGGCGATTGGGTATTTTTTGTCGCCGTCGCTGATGACGGTAAACGGCGTAACTTCGGAGCCGGTGCCCGATGTAGTGGGGATGCCGATGAATTTGGCTTTTCGGCCCAATTCGGGGAATCGGAAGGCGCGTTTACGGATGTCCATGAATTTTTGGACGAGGTCTTCAAAGTCGACTTGGGGCTGTTCGTAGAAGAGCCACATGGCTTTTGCTGCGTCCATCGGCGAGCCGCCGCCCAGTGCGATGATGGTGTCGGGCTGGAAGCTGCGCATCAAATCCGTGCCTTTATAGACGGTTTGGACGCTCGGATCGGCCTCGACGTCGGTGAAAAGCTGGATGGTTACTTTGTTTTTGCGTTGGTGGAGCTGGTGGGTCACTTTATCGACGAAGCCCAAATCGACCATCGAACGGTCGGTCACAATCATGACTTTTTCGCAGTCTTTCATGTCTTGGAGGTATTGGATGGAATCGCGCTCGAAATAGATTTTGGCGGGTACTTTGAACCATTGCATGTTGTTTCTCCGACGGCCTACTTTTTTGATGTTTAACAGGTTGACTGCGCTGACGTTGCCGCCGACGGAGTTTTTGCCGTAAGAGCCGCAGCCCAAGGTCAAGGACGGCAGGAAGGCGTTGTAAACGTCGCCGATGCCGCCGAAGGTGGAAGGCGAGTTCCAAATCACGCGCAGGGCTTTGACGCGGGTGCCGAAGGTTTTTGCCAATTCATGGTCGGCGGTATGGATGGCGGCGGAGTGTCCCAAGCCGTCGAAGGCGACCATTTGTTCGGCAAACTGCAAACCTTGTTCGGTGGAATCCGCTTTGAGCATTGCCAGTACGGGCGAGAGTTTTTCGCGGGTCAGCGGCTCGTTGGGGCCGACTTCGCGGCATTCGGCGATGATGATGTTGGTTTTTTCAGGGACTTTAAACCCGGCCTGTTCGGCAATCCACGCCGCCGGTTTGCCCACAACGGCGGAATTG
Organism: uncultured Neisseria sp.; assembly: GCA_963456805.1. Classification (GTDB taxonomy): domain Bacteria; phylum Pseudomonadota; class Gammaproteobacteria; order Burkholderiales; family Neisseriaceae; genus Neisseria. Next base: position 2,203 of record CAUOMQ010000137.1, read on the forward strand.
AGCTTCGCGCCGCCGCAGTTGGCGCAGTTTGCCGTAACGCCGAAGATGAAGTCTTCGAGCATGGCTTTTTCTTTTTTGTTGGCGAAGTACACGCCGTAGGATTTGAACTCTTCGACCAGCTCTTTATAAATCTCTTTGTCGGCAATGACGGCTTGTTCGCTGGCGCAAATCATGCCGTTGTCGAACGCCTTGGACATCACGATGTCGTGTGCCGCCTGCTGGATGTTTGCCGTTTTTTCGACATAGGCAGGCACGTTGCCCGCCCCGACGCCGAGCGCGGGTTTGCCGCAGGAATAAGCGGCTTCCACCATCGCATTGCCGCCGGTCGCCAAAATCGTCGCTACGCCCGGATGTTTCATCAGCGCGGAAGTGCCTTCCATAGACGGTTTTTCAATCCACTGAATACAGTTTTCCGGCGCGCCGGCGGCAATCGCGGCATCGCGCACGATTTGGGCGGCGTGGGCGGAACACTGCTGGGCGGAAGGGTGGAACGAGAAAATAATCGGATTGCGGGTTTTCAGCGCAATCAGGGATTTAAAAATGGTGGTGGAAGTCGGATTGGTGGTCGGCACGATACCGCAGACGACCCCGACCGGATCGGCGATTTCGGTAATGCCGGTTACATCGTCTTCGCTGATGACGCCGACGGTTTTCAAATCGCGCAGGCGGCGCACGACGTTTTCGCAGGCAAACAGGTTTTTGGTCGCCTTATCTTCAAATACACCGCGTCCTGTTTCTTCGACCGCGTGCATGGCGAGTACACCATGTTTGTCCAGCGCGGCAATGGAGGCTTTGGCAACGATATAATCAATCTGCTCCTGATTCAGCTTGCGAAACTCGTCCAACGAGCGCAAACCCTTTTCAACCAAACTGTTGACCTCGGCTACGGCGGGGCTGACGACATTGTCGGCTGATGCGTTCATGGTGTATCTCCTTGATATAAGGTGGCAATAAAGACGATAAATTTTCACTACGATTACTATAAGTAATTTTGTTACATTTCTCTTTGACTTACATCACAAACTATGCATGCTGTTTTCAAACGACCTCTTTCAGGATTTTTCTGTTTTTAATACATTGAAATAAAATAATTTTAACGAGTTTGATAAAAGTGGCTGCCGAGTCTTCCCCCTTTGCCATATCGCTATTGTTTTACCCGCCGCAATTCATATGAAAATGAAATTTTTTGAATTTTGTATCGAAATTACAAATCAACCTTTCAAACAAAATTTGCAGGCAAAACGGACAAGGTCGTCTGAAAACCAAATTAAAGTTTTCAGACGACCTTGTCGCATATTCACAAGAGATTGTCGGGAAAACGATAGTTTTTTTCTACAATTTCAGATATTAAACTTATAAAATACAACCATTCTCATTTGTACAATGAACGGAGAAATTGATGTTCCGACCCAATCTGACCGCTGCCGCCGTTGTGGCCGCTTTATCTTCCACTGTATTTGCCGCCGAAACGGTCGAGCTGGATACTGTCCATGTGAAGGGGCAGCGTTCGTATAACGCGATTGCCACCGAGAAAAACGGCGATTACAGCTCGTTTGCCGCCACTGTCGGCACAAAAATCCCCGCATCTTTACGCGAGATTCCGCAATCCGTCAGCATCATTACCAACCAGCAGGTAAAAGACCGCAACGTTGATACCTTTGACCAATTGGCGCGCAAAACGCCGGGTCTGCGCGTGTTGAGTAATGACGACGGCCGCTCATCGGTTTATGCGCGCGGCTACGAATACAGCGAATACAATATCGACGGCCTGCCCGCGCAAATGCAGAGTATCAACGGCACGCTGCCCAACCTGTTCGCCTTCGACCGCGTCGAAGTGATGCGCGGCCCGAGCGGCTTGTTCGACAGCAGCGGCGAGATGGGCGGTATTGTGAATTTGGTGCGCAAACGCCCGACCAAAGAGTTCCAAGGCCATGCGGCAGCAGGGTTCGGTACGCACAAACAATATAAAGCCGAAGCCGATGTTTCAGGTCCTCTGAACGCCGACGGCAGCGTGCGCGGCCGTGTGATGGCGCAAACTTCAGGCGCGTCTCCCCGTCCTGCCGAGAAAAACAACCACCACGAAACCTTCTATGCGGCGGCGGATTGGGACATCAACCCCGACACGACTTTGGGCGTAGGCTATCTCTACCAACAACGCCACCTCGCGCCGTATAACGGCCTGCCCGTCGGCAGCAGCGGCAATTTGCTGTCCCTGCCCAACCACACTTTCGTCGGCGCGGATTGGAACAAATTTAAAATGAACAGCCATGACGTGTTCGCCGATTTGAAACATTATTTTGACGACGGCGGCTACGGCAAAATCGGTATGCGCTATTCCGACCGCGATGCCGACTCCAACTACACCTTCGCCGCCAACAAACTTTCTGCCGACAATAAGGCAAACGTCGTCGGCTTAGGCACGGAAATCAAACAAAAAGCCTTCGCGGTTGACGCAAGCTACAGCCGTCCGTTTGCCTTGGGCAACACCGCAAACGAACTCGTCGTCGGTGCGGACTACAACCGCTTGCGCAGCACCAACGAGCAAGGCCGTGCCGCCGTTGCGCGTAATGTTGCCTTGGGCGATTTCCACTCCGTTCCCTATGTCAACCTGATGCAGAACGCCCGTGCCGGCGCGCGCGGTTACAGCCATACCGTCGCTACCGAAAACCTTGACGAATTCGGCGTTTACGGCAAATCCGTCTTCCATCCGGTCGACAGGCTGTCGCTCATCGGCGGCTGGCGTTTGGGACACTACAAAATCGAAGCGGGCGAAGGTGACGAGTTGCACAAAGCCAGCAAAACCAAGTTTACCGGCTACGCAGGCGCAGTTTACGACTTGAATGACAACAACAGCCTCTACGCCAGCTTCTCCCAACTCTACACGCCGCAAACCAGCCTCGGCACCGACGGCAACCTGCTCAAACCGCGCGAAGGCAACCAGTTTGAAGTCGGCTACAAAGGCAGCTACATGGACGACCGCCTCAACACCCGCGTCTCCCTCTACCGCCTGAAAGACAAAAACGCCGCCGCACCGCTGAACCCGAACAACCGCAACACCCGTTACGCCGCCTTGGGCAAACGCGTGATGGAAGGCGTTGAGACCGAAATCAGCGGCGCGATTACACCGAAATGGCAAATCCACGCAGGTTACAGCTATCTGCACAGCCAAATCAAAACCGCCGCCAACTCGCGCGACGACGGCATCTTCCTGCTGATGCCCAAACACAGCGCAAACCTGTGGACAACTTACGAAGTAACGCCCAAGCTGACCCTTGGCGGCGGCGTGAACGCGATGAGCAGCATCTCCTCAGCGGCAGGGCTGCGTGCAGGCGGCTACGCCACATTCGACGCCATGGCGGCATACCGCTTCACGCCTAAGCTGAAGCTGCAAATCAACGCCGACAACATCTTCAACCGCCACTACTACGCCCGCGTCGGCAGCGCAAACACCTTCAACATTCCCGGCTCGGAGCGTAGCCTGATGGCAAACCTCCGCTACGACTTCTAAAAACGGGAAAAGCAAAAGGAAAACAAATCACCGCCAAAAACCAGAAGACCAACACATTACGGAAACAGACCGGACAGGCAGGGAACACCACCTGTCCGGTTTTATCATTTATGTCCATGTATTCAAATATAGTGGATTAAATTTAAATCAGGACAAGGCGACGAAGCCGCAGACAGTACAGATAGTACGGAACCGATTCACTTGGTGCTTCAGCACCTTAGAGAATCGTTCTCTTTGAGCTAAGGCGAGGCAACGCCGTACCGGTTTAAAGTTAATCCACTATAGAAAAAACAGCAGATATAGCCCAAAGGTCGTCTGAAACATCCGCCAACCCGATAACACACACAACACACCCCACCAACACAACCGACAACCCCGCCATGACCTCACGCACCGCACACTGGCAAGCCGCCCGCCTGCTGCAAGCAGAAGAAACCCACATCCGCTCCAAGCACACCAGCCGCAGCTACCGCATCCAAACCGCCGCTATCGGCAGCCCGCCCCCGCAAGGCTATCCCGTCCTCCATATCCTCGACGGTGACGCCTTCTTTCCCGCCGCCCTCAGCATGGCGCAATCCCTGCTCATCAACCCCATGACCCGAAGCCGCGCCGCCTGCCTCATCGTCAGCATCGGCTACCCCAACGGCGAAGTCCGCGACCTGACCCAACGCGCCCTCGACTACACCCCACCCCTGCCCGAAACCGCCACCGAAGCAGAACGCCGCCAATACGGACAAGCAGACCGCTTCGCCACCTTCCTCGACCACGAACTTGCCCCGACCCTTGCCGCCAAATACCCCGTCAACCCCAAAGAACAAGCCCTGTTCGGACACTCCTTCGGCGCATTGTTCGGACTCTATTCCCTCTTCACCGCCCCCGACCGCTTCAAACACAACCTGCTCGCCTCCCCCTCCGTCTGGTGGCACAACCGCCGCGTCCTCGACTTCCTCCCGTCCGCCCTTCCCACCGACACCGCCGTCCGCATCAGCGTCGGCGAACACGAAGGCCGCAGCAACCGCCCCGAACAAATCGGCAGGGAAATGGTCGCCCAAGCCAAACTGCTTGCCGGCACCCTCCAACACCTCGGCGCAGACGCACAATTTACCCTCTACCCCAACGCCAACCACGGCAACACCCCCTTCTACGCCCTCCCCGACCACATCGAATACCTCCGCCAAGCGTGGCAGAAAAAATAAACCCGCAGGAAAACGACAAGCCGTATTCCAAACAAAGAGGAATACGGCTTGAGTGATGGCGGTTGAGGATTTTCAGACGACCTTGGATTCATTTTTTATGCAATCAACACAGGTTTTATTCAATTATAGTGGATTAAATTTAAATCAGGACAAGGCGACGAAGCCGCAGACAGTAC
>CAUOMQ010000138.1:0-7020 GCA_963456805.1 uncultured Neisseria sp.
CTTTGAGCTAAGGCGAGGCAACGCCGTACTGGTTTAAAGTTAATCCACTATAATCTTTAAATTCGTTCGATAGCAGCAAAAAAGGTCGTCTGAAAACCAAATTTGATTTTCAGACGACCTTATATTTCCAACGCATCAAACGGCTATTTGCCTGCTTTCAGCGATTGCCACAGGCGGACGCTCAGACGGCTTGCATCTGTTGATTTGGGCGATACGATGAAACTTTTATCCATCAATTCCTTGGTCGGGAAGATAGACGCATCGCCGGTATATTTTGCGTCCATCAATGCGCGGGCAGGGCGGCTGGCAGGGGCGTAGGTAACGAAATTGCCGTTTTGTGCCGCGACTTCGGGATCGAGCGTGTGGTTGATGTATTTATGCGCATTGGCGGTGTTTTGGGCATCGCGCGGAATCATCAGGGAATCCACCCAGATGCCAACGCCGCTTTTGGGTGCTAACACTTCGATTTCGACGCCGTTCTTCGCTTCTTGCGCGCGTGTTTTGGCGATGTTCAAATCGCCGCCGTAACCGACTGAAACGCAAAGGTTGCCCGCCGCCATATCGTCAATATAGCCTGACGAAGTGAAGCGTTTGATGTCGGGACGCACTTTTTTCATCATGTTGACGGCGGCTTTGATGTCGTCGGGGTTTTCGGTATTCGGGTCTTTGCCTAAATAATGCAGCGCGAGCGGGATTTGTTCGATGGCGCTGTCAAAATAGCTGATGCCGCAGGATTTCAGCTTTTTGGTGTATTCGGGATTGAACACCAAATCCCATTCGTTTTCGGGCAGCTGCTCCGTTCCCAAGGCTTTTTGGACCAGTTTTTTGTTGATGGCGAGCGTGTTGATGCCCCAGAAATAAGGGACTGCGTATTGGTTGCCCGGATCGACTTTTGCCATCATGGCAAGCAGGTCAGCATCGATGTTGGCGTAGTTCGGGATTTGGCTTTTGTCGATTTTTTGATACGCGCCGGCTTTGATTTGGCGTCCGACGTTGGCAATAGACGGGGCTACGAGGTCGTAACCGGATTTGCCAGTCAAAAGCTTGGCTTCGAGGGCTTCGTTGCTGTCGTAGTAGTCGTAGCGGACGTTGATATGCGTATTTTTTTCGAACGCTTCAAGCGTAGCGGGATCGACGTAGTCCGACCAGTTGTAGATATTGAGCTTGTCGGAGGCGGTATGGGAAGAAGGTGCGGAAGATTCTGCGGCGGTTTGTTGGCCGCCGCTACATGCAGTCAAGACGAGGCCGATGAGTGCCGCCGCCATTGAAATTTTTTTCATGGGTACAGTCCTTTTGTGGAAGGGGGAATTGTTGCAGCGGCGGCAGTCAGTCAAGCGCAAACTGTCCGCATACAAAAGGTTAACTGTGGGGGCGGCCGGCATATGCCTCGGGCCCTTGATTCAGCAGGTTCGCATTAAACGGCAAAATCCCTGTCGGCGCAATAGGTTAGACGGGAAAATTTCTTCGTTTTTTCATTGCTTTCCGCTATGGTTTTCTTCATAAACAAAAAAATATTCAGACGACCCGAAAAGGTCGTCTGAAAAAAGTTGCACTTGCCTTATTTTCAATCTTGAGGCAAGGGAAAAATAGGGATTGTGCCAACAAAATTGCAGAAAGGATGAATATTAAAGATTCCTACGATATCGTGTTGTTGAAATGCAGATTATATTTGAAATAAATAATAATTTTTCTCAAGATAAAAAGAGTTGTCTAATAATCCATAAATCATTATGATTGAGTTTGGTATTTTTACTCAATTTTAAAATTCGAGGAGGACTAATGAAGAAAATATTGATTACTTTAACCGCAGCAGCCCTACCTTTTGCAGCATCCGCCGAAGTTGTCCTGTACGGACAAGTCAAAAGCACCATCACCTCCGGACAGGTGAAAATCAAAGGTAGCGAAGGTACGGAAAAAAGCGCGACCGCAACCCGTATCAATGACAATACCTCGCGCATCGGCTTCAAAGGCAATGAGAAACTTTCAGACGACCTCAAAGCCATCTGGCAAATTGAACAGCGCACTTCCATTTTAGGCGAATCCAACAGCCAGCGTTTCGGCAACCGCGATTCCTTCATCGGCTTGGAAGGCAAGTTCGGTAAGGTACGCGTCGGCAATATGAACAATATGCTCAACGAGATGGATACCATCGACCCGTGGTTGTATAAAACCAACGCGATGGGTTTGGGCATCAACACCCGCACCGGTGTGCGCACCACATCCGTGCGATACGACAGCCCTTCGTTCGGCGGGTTCAAGTTCAATGCGTCCTACGCGCCACGCGACAACCGCAATCCGGACGACAAATATAAGCACGAACAACCCAGCAAGGAGCAATATACCGCCGGTTTGACTTATGAAAACAGCGGTTTCACCACCAATCTTGCCTACGGCCATTACAAAGGCGCGTACACCGACAAGAACGGTAAAACCAAAGCCGCGCAAATCGCTAAAATCGAGAGTTACTACGACAAAAACAACCTGTTTGTCGGCGTAGGTGCGCAATATACCAAAGGCCATGAAAGCGCAAATAAATATCTGGGTTACTTTACCGATGATTTCAATACGTACAAAGGCACTGACATTACTGCCGATGCCGGTAAAAATGAAGCCGTCAAAGTTACCGATGCAGCCGTTACCGTGGGTTATACCTTCGGCAACCTGACCCCTCGCCTCACTTACGCCCACGGCTGGGCGGCAAAAGGCGTGAACAGCGGTGAGAAACTGGTCGATAAATTCGACCAAGTTGTAGTTGGTACCTCCTACAAATTCAGCAAACGCACTTCGATGCTTGCTCATGCCGGCTATATGAAACTGGGCAGCAAAACCCGCCTGACGCCGACTCAAACAGGTTCTGTTGAACAAAAAGCCGTTTCTTTGGGCATGGTTCATAAGTTCTAATGAAGCGGTACGGATAGTCAGAAAATAGAAGAGGTCGTCTGAAAACCTTTATTTTGAAGTTTTCAGACGACCTTATTTATTTTGGTCTTGGTTTCCCTGCATTCCGTTTCCCGATAAAATACACGCTTTCGATTTTGACTCTATCCGCTATGCCGACCGACCTTCAAGCCATCAACCGCCTACTGCCGCAAACCCAGTGCCGAGAATGCGGCTATCAAGGCTGCCTGCCTTATGCACAAGCTTTGTTGCACGAGGATGCGCCTGTTAATTTGTGCGCGCCCGGAGGAGAGGCGGTGATGGTGGATATTGCCGCCTTATTGGGTAAGCCGCGCGTTGCACCGGTCAAAACGCAGCCCAAAGCCGTCGCCTTGATAGACGAAGCCGCCTGTATCGGTTGTACCGCCTGCATCCGCGCTTGCCCTGTCGATGCGATTATGGGCGCAAGCAAGTTTATGCACACTGTCATCAGCGAAGAATGCACAGGCTGCGGACTCTGCCTCCCGCCTTGTCCGGTGGACTGTATCGACATGATACCTTCCGAACAGGAATACCTCCCCGCCGCGCGCAGCCTGAGCCGTTCTTCCGAAGCGCGTTTCGCCGCCGCCGAACACGCGCAAAGCCGCTTTGATTGGCATACCGAACGCAAAGCGCGCGACGAGGCGGAACGCAAAGCCATGCTTGCCGAGCGCGAAGCCGCCGTTAAAGCCAAGCAGGCGCAAATTCAAGCCGAAACCCAAGCTGCCGCCAAACCTGCCTTCAATCCCATGGATTTGATTGCCAAAGCGATGGCGAAAGCCCAATCCCAACAAGACAAGCTGGTTGCTTCCGACAACCGCGAAGCATTCAAAAACCGACAAATCGAAGAGGCCAAAGAGCGCGCCGAATTGCGCCGCGCCCAACGCGATGTCAAATATGGCAACGAAGAAGAAAAAGCCGCCGCGCTTGCCTATCTGCGCCGTTACAAAGCAGAGCAAGAGGCAGCCAAAGAAATACGGTGAGGCCGGTGGAGAGACTTTGAAGGTCGTCTGAAATGGGTTTTCAGACGACCTTTAAGCTAAATCAAGTATGGAGTTGATGGTGTGTTGAGGAATAACAAGCAACACCTTTGCCGAGACTACCCCAGTTGCTTGAGATGCTTCTTAAACATGTTATTTCCCGTATACAAAATCCCATTTGCGCCAAAGTCAGGGGCTGTCCGGTATGAAAACAGGCTGCACAAAACTGTTTTGTATGGTAAAGTCTGCTTTTAATAACTCGGCGGTTTAAAGCCGTCATTCAGGGGCTGTTTGAATTTAAAATCAGATTTGTTGGAAACGCTGCATCGTTTGCGCGGCGTATTTCGAGAAGCGGGCTGTGTGTCCGTCTGGTTTTAAATTCAAGCAGCCCTTTGCGTTTACAAAAACAGATAGAAGGTAGATTTCCATGCAATCTTGGCAGCTTCCCGAACATGTTGCCGATGTGTTGCCGACCAACGCCCGACAGTTGGAAAGCGCGCGAGAGCAGTTGTTAACTTTGTTCCGAGTGCACGGTTACGAGCTGGTACAGCCTCCGCTGATGGAATACAGCCATTCCCTGCTGACACACATTGACGCAGGTTTGTCTTTGAAAACCATTTTGGTGGTCGATCAGCTGAGCGGTCGGCAGTTGGGCATCCGCGCCGACATTACGCCGCAAGTGGCGCGTATCGATGCGCATCTTTTGTCCGCCAATCAAGGGATTAACCGATTGTGTTACGCAGGTCCTGTGTTGCACGCGCGGTCGGAAGGTTTGCTCAATATGCGCGAACCTTTGCAGGCGGGAGCGGAGATGTATGGTTTCGCTGATATCCGAGCGGATATCGAACTGATTGACCTGATGCTCAAAAGCATGAAGCTTGCCGATATAGGCGAGGTTTTGCTGTCGCTGGGTCATATCGGCGTATTCCGCGCTTTGTCTGATGCGGCGCATTTGGATGCGGAGCAGTCCGCGACGTTGCTTGCGTTGATGCAGGATAAAGATACCGAGGCGGTTGAAGCGCAGGTTAAGGCTTGGAAGCTGGACGGCATGTGGGCGAAAGCATTTTCGCTGCTGCCGCGTCTGTATGGCGGACGGGAAGTGTTGTCTGCCGCACGCGAACGATTGCCGGATTTGTCAGCGGTCGGCAGCGCATTGGACGAATTGCAGGCAGTGTGCGATGCCTTCCCGAATCAGAAAGTCCATATCGATTTATCCGAACTGCGCGTCGACAATTATCACACCGGCTTGCTGTATGCGGCATACGGTTCCAATTTCCATGACGCGGTCGCACGGGGCGGGCGTTATGACGGATTGGGCGAATATTTCGGCCGTGCGCGTCCGGCAACGGGATTCAGTTTCGACTTGCGCAGCTTTATCGGACGTTTGCCCGCCATTGAGCGGCAGCCCGTCGTCTTGGTCGATGCGGAAGATGCCGAAGCGGCTCGCGAAGCAGTTGAAGCCCTGCGTGAACAAGGGCAGTGTGTCGTTGTCGACTACGGTATCGGACACAACGCTTCGGAAGAGGTTGCAGGTCGTCTGAAAAAGTCGGACGGCGTTTGGCAGGTTGAGAAAATTTAAATACCCATTCATAGCGGATTAAAGGCAAATCAGGGCAGGGCGCAAAGCCGTCTTGGTTTGAAGTTGATTCACGATAATTTTTTAATATTAATAGGTTATATGGCTATGGCTAAAAATGTTGTAGTAATCGGCGCCCAGTGGGGCGATGAAGGCAAAGGTAAAATCGTCGACTGGCTGGCGGAAGAAACCAGCGGTGTCGTGCGTTTTCAAGGCGGCCACAATGCGGGTCATACTTTGGTTGTCGGCGGCAAGAAAACCATTTTGCGCCTGATTCCGAGCGGCATCCTGCATGAAAACTTGGATTGCTTCATCGGTTCCGGCGTTGTCGTATCCCCCGAAGCATTGTTGGGCGAAATCGACGAGTTGAACGCAGCAGGCGTGAAAAACGTTGAAGGTCGTCTGAAAATCGCGCCGACCTGTCCGCTGATCCTGCCTTACCACATCGCGCTTGACCAAGCCCGCGAAGCATCGCGCGGCAAAGGCAAAATCGGCACGACCGGCCGCGGTATCGGCCCAGCCTACGAAGATAAAGTGGCACGCCGCGCCATCCGCGTCGTCGATTTGCTGCATCCTGAAAAACTGCGTGAAAAACTGGATGCCGTCCTTGCCTATTACAATGTCCAACTGCAACATCTGCACAATGCCGAGCCGGTGAAAGCGGAAGACGTGATGGCGGTTATCGAAAAAGTCGCACCGCGCATTACGCCTATGATTACCGACGTATCCCGCGTGTTGAACGAGAAAAACAAAAACGGCGAAAAACTGCTGTTTGAAGGCGCACAAGGCACGCTGTTGGACATCGACTACGGCACTTACCCCTTCGTTACCTCATCCAACTGCTTGGCAGGAGCCGCTTCCGCAGGCGCGGGCGTAGGTCCTCAAATGCTGGATTATGTTTTGGGCATCGTCAAAGCCTATACCACGCGCGTCGGTTCAGGTCCGTTTCCGACTGAATTGTTCGACGAAGTAGGCGCAGGTTTGGCAGAACGCGGACACGAATTCGGCTCCGTAACCGGCCGCGCACGCCGTTGCGGTTGGTTTGATGCCGCCGCGTTGAAACGTTCCATTCAAGTCAACGGTATCTCCGGTATGTGTATCACCAAACTGGATGTGATGGACGGCATTGAAACCATCAATATCTGCGTCGGCTACGAATTGCCCGACGGCAGTAAAACCGACATCCTGCCTTGCGGTTCCGATGCGGTAGAAACCTGCAAGCCGATTTACGAAACCATGCCCGGCTGGAGCGAATCGACTGTCGGCGTGAAAAGCTACGACGCATTGCCTGCCAATGCCAAAGCATATTTGAAACGTATCGAAGAAGTCTGCGGCGCACCGGTAGCCATCGTCTCTACCGGTCCTGACCGCGAAGAAACCATCGTTTTGCATCATCCGTTCGCATAATGGTTTGATTGTAAAAGGTCGTCTGAAAACGATATTTCGGGTTTTCAGACGACCTTTTTGTATTAAGCGTGGTTAATCGGTAGCGTTAATATAGTGGATTAAATTTAAATCAGGACAAGGCGACGAAGCCGCAGACAGTAC
>CAUOMQ010000139.1:0-6946 GCA_963456805.1 uncultured Neisseria sp.
TATCTGTACTGTCTGCGGCTTCGTCGCCTTGTCCTGATTTAAAGTTAATCCACTACTATATCAACCTAAAAATGTTTCGCTACGCGAGAAACGACAGTGATTCATCAACTCCTCTTTTTATTTCTTCACAGCCAGACTCACGGTAAAGATGCCGTCTTCGTCTATCCACTGGTGGATTTTTTCAAAACCGGCTTTCTCGACCAATTGATCCATTTCCTGCTGGCTGCGGCGGCGCATTACCCAGTTCGGGCTGCCCGCTTTGTGGCTGGTCAGTGCGCGCGCAATCATTTCGAGCTGCGGATGCCACGGCTGGCCGGTGTAAATCAGGTAGCCGCCTGCTTCAATCGCATCGCCGAAGCCGTAGAGCGAATTCAAAATCAAATCGTTGTCGGCAAACAATTCGTGCAGGCCGGAAACGATGCCCAGCGTGGGGCGTGGCTGCAAATCCTGATAGTTGGCACGGTCGTAGGCATTGACTTCGTCGAAGGTAACCGTGTCTTGCAGACCGCGTTCGGCAATCAGCTTGCGTCCGGCTTCAACATTAATCGGACTGTAATCGCGCAGGCGCACGGAATCGGGCAGCGTGTCGGCAGTCAGCGCGTCGAGCACATAGCGACCATGCCCCGAGGCAATATCAAGAACGTGTACCGGTTTGCCCGCTTCGCGCAGCTTGGCAGAAGCTACCTGAATCGCTTTGCCGATATTGATTTTACGTTGGCGGATGCCGCGCCAGCCGATGGCGTTGAGATAGTGTTTGTCCACCGCCACACCAAAGGCGTTGCTGCCCTGCGGCTGGTTGCGGTACACATAATCAAGCGTACTGCCGGAGTCATAGCCGGTTTCCTTGCCGATTTTCAAACCTTCGCTCCAGCGCGCGCCGAGGTTGAGGGCGGCGCGGTAAACCGCCCAGAATGCGCCGCACGGCGAACAAATAGGCAAAGGCGTGGCCAGTTCGTCGGCTTCGCGGCGGCTTTCGCCGTGCAAGTGGGCTTGGGTCAAATCGACTTGGTATAAAGGCTGATTGAAACGTTCGCGGATAAAACGGCGCATTTCGACAAAGGCGATTTCGCGGTTTTGTTCGCCCAATGTGTCGTGATAGAAACCGGGCAGGATATGGCGTTCTTTGATGCGGCTGCCCAAACGGTTGTAGAAATCGTGTTGCGGTTTGTGGTGAACAACCCAGTCGCTGCCGGAAATCAAAAGCTGCAAGGGCGTGGTAATCGCCTGCGCATCGGCGACGACACGTTCGGCAGCCTCATACAAACCGAGCAGGATGCGCACGGAAATGGCGCGGGCGATGAGCGGATCGTTGTCGTAGCTGGTTTGGCGCTCTTGATTGTGCGTCAGGTAGTGGGCTTTGACGTAGCTGTTGACAAAGAAATTGCCGCGCCATTTCTGCATGATTTTCAGGCCAGTGCGGGCAAAAGGGACGTAGAGTTTGACTTTGAATGCGGGCGACGCCAATACGGCGCAGCGGATTTTCGGCGCGTAGTCGTGCAGCCAAGTGGACACCAATACCGCGCCGACGCTTTGCGCGATCACGCAGATGTTTTCAGGTTTGATGCCGTATTCGCTTTGGATGTGGCGGATAAAGTCGTCCACATCGGCAACGGAAGTACCGATACTGGGGCTGTCGCCGCGTTCGCCGGGGCTGTGGCCATGACCGCGCGCGTCCCATGCGAAATAGGCAAAATCGTCGAAACCGAGTTCGTCGGCAACAAACATCATCCGGCCGGAATGTTCGTGGCCGCGGTGGAACAGCACGATGGCTTTTTCGGTTGAACCGTCGGCAGCGGGGCGGTAGCGGTAGAAAAGCGAAGTGCCGTCTTGGGTAGAAAAGTATTTTTGTTGCTCGGACATGAAAAACTCCTGATAGTCATATTTTTGAACGGTATCATGACACGCTGAATTTATGCAATCGTTATCTGATAAACGGATAAAGGAAATGACGGAAAGAAGCAACAAAAGGTCGTCTGAAACGTTTCAGACGACCTTTACTACGTTTAACGAAGTGCTAAATGACTGCTAATTTTGCCGTGTTTTAATACACTCATCAAAACCCCAATGACACATTTCGAAAGGAAGTCGAACATGAAAAAATTATTATTGACCGCCATCGTCGCTTTGTCCGCTGCTGTCGCAGGTGCCAACGATTACATCGAACACCAAATTTACAGCGACAAAAATTTTGAACAAAACCGTACCAAAGCGATCAGAATGCTTGAACAACGCGGTTACCGCGTTCACGACATCGACGCCGACGACTATCGTGGCAGACCTGTATTGGACGTAGAAGCCTACAAAGGCGGACGCGAATACGACATCAAATTGTCTTACCCCGAATTGAGAATCATCAAAGAGCGTATCGACTACTGATAAACGATGCGTTACAACTGCCGCAAACTGCCCGTTTGACGGCAGTTTTTGTTGAAGGGGAACTTGGATTGCCGACTTCATCATTACAAACATGATTATCCCAAGAAGTGTAATGTTTTTTATCGATAATGTATGACGTTGTGTAAATTCCCCGAATCAGAGGAACTAAAAAACGCTTTTTCCTTTCCATTTAAATTGATTCACTCAAACGGAGGATAAACATGGATTTCCACGATAAAAATAAAAAAGGGCAAGAGCCGCAAAATACGGTTTCCGACTGGGAGAAACCTTTCGAACGACCCGATCCCGATGCGCCGCAGCCTGTTTCCGAAGTTTGGGAAGACTCAGAAGAAGCGTTTGATAAAGCTAAAGAAACCTTAAAAACTGAAGAAGCTGTAAACATTGAAGAAGCCGTGAAAGCTGAAGAAACTTTAAAAGTTGAAGAAGCTGCGGAATCTGAAACGGCAGACCATCAACAAGACAGCAATGCCGAAGAGGCCGTGACGGATAACATCATCCTTGAAGGAATTGAGACATCGTCTGAAAAGCCCAAAAAGAAAAAGAAAGACAAAAAAGACAAGGCAAAGAAGAAAAAACAAGCCGCCGATGTGCCGCCTTCCGATCTTTTGGGTACGAACAAAGGCGTGGAAACCATGTTCCGCAACGCTGTGCGTTCGGAGATGGAGCTGCTCGCGCTGGCGGCGACCAAGGCGAACATTATGATTTCGCTCAACGGTTTTATCGTGTCTGCGCTGATGATTTCGGGCGCATTTATTTTTTCATCGTCACCCGAATTTCTGATTCCGGCAAGTACGTTTATGATTACCGCCGCCGCGTCCATTGTGTTCGCGCTGCTGTCCGCTTCGCCTGAACGTATCGGCAAAATGCAGGCGGCGCGCGCTTGGGTCAAGGATTTCTTCCGCGGGCGCGCCAAACTGCGTGATTTGAGAACCCGCCTCAGCAGCACCCAAACGCGCTTTTTCAGCGGCAGCCAGCCCAATATCCTGATTTACGAAGACCGTGTGAAGGTGCAAAAAGACCAATATTGGGAAATGATGCAGGAGATTATGGGTGACCGCAAACAAGTCTATCAAAAGATGAGCGATCATCTTTACTGGCTGGGACTGCTGGCGGACAAACAATTCAAATACATCAACTTGTCTTATGCCGTATTCCGTTGGGGGCTTTTGGCTTCGCTGGCGGCGTTTATCGGCGTGAAGACGCTGCCTTCGCTGCTGACCCAACCTGCCAACAATGCGGCAGAGCTACGCTCTTTGGGTATTAATATGTTCAACGGCGTGTATGAACCATCCGCCGTGCAACAGCTTCCCGACGGCAAACTGCTGATTGCAGAAGACGAACCGAATCACGCGTTCAGCATCGTCAGCATCGATCCGTCCGGCAGATTTATCGAAGACGAGGCCTTGGATACGCGCGTGATCACCGGCTTCAAACGCCGCCTGAGCGACTTGGAGGCCTTGGCACGCGACGACGAAGGCTTTATCTACGCGCTCACTTCACACTCGCGTACCCGCAAAGGCAACCGCTCGCCCGACCGCGAACACCTGATGCGCTTTAAAATCCAAGACGGCAATGTGTTGGGGCTGACCAGCTACGACAATCTGACGCAAGTTTTGGAAACCGACCACAAATTGCACGACCTCATCCGCGAACGCACCAAAGCCGAAGTTGCCTTTGAAGAAATCAATATCGAAGGTATGGCGTTCGACCCCGTGAAGAAACGCCTCGTCTTGGGCTTCCGCGATCCTGAGTTCAACAATATGGCGCTGGTGGCATTCATCAGCAACCCGAAAGACGTATTCGAGCGCAACGCCAAGCCTGAGTTTGATGAAGTCGCCATCCTCGACATCGACGGCGGCGGTATCCGTTCCATCAACTACGACCCTGTGTTGAAAAACTACGTCATCGCCAACGAAGTGAAGGATGAAAACGGGCAGAAATTCTCGCAACTGTGGACTTGGAGCGGCAACCCGACCGACGAACCGCAAAAAATCTCCCTGCCCAACCTGCAACACATCACCAACGTCGAAGCCGTCGATTCGATTACGGTCAACGGCAAGCCGCAGATGATTCTGATGGGCGACGAAGGCAATGCTTCGCAGAAAATCACTGCCAAGTACATGGTGGTGGATTACAGCCAGTTTGGTAAACAGTAGTTTTAAAGCTGATTAAAGGTCGTCTGAAACGGAGGTTTAAGGTTTCAGACGACCTTTTTACCGACGAATGACTGTCCCATCCAAACCGATACGGCATTGCCTCGTTTTGATTTATATCCTTCCGCGAAAGGACAAATCGAAAGCTGCGGACTGGGAAGCAGCGACAAAAGAAAGGTCGTCTGAAACCGAATCATGGTTTCAGACGACCTTTTCACTATTGCCCAAGGGCTATCAGCTTGCTTTCAAACGTTTGTCCGGCCGCGCGAACACAAACACTGCCAGCGAAGTCAGCGCGCCCAGCGTGTCGGCGAGCATGTCTTTTTGCGCGTCCCAAATATCGCCTTGCGAACCGAGCACTTCCAGCCCCGCCTCGCCGCCCTCAATCACCGCATACTGCCATTCGATGATTTCGTAAGCCGCAGCCACGCTCATGATGAAGAACAAGGAAAAAAACAGGGCAAGCGCGGGGCGGCAGAGTTTGCGGCGCAACAGCCATTCCGCCATCGGATAGGCGTAGAAACCGATGATGTAGTGTCCGACGCGGTCAAAGTGGTTGCGCCCTTCGCCTAAAAACGGTGCAAGCAGGCGGTTTGCCCAGTCGAAGGGCACATCGGCGAAGGTATAGTGCGCGCCGATGGTGTGCATAATCAGCCAGAAGCTCATGAATACATAAGCCAAATTGCTGAACCGGAACAGGCGGTAAGTGGCAATGAGCGCGACAAATACGGTGGAAACGGGGAGGATTTCGGCGTACCAAACGGCGCGGTCGGAGGGGTTGATGCCCGACCAGACGATGAGTGCGGCAATGAAAACCGTGAGCAGCAAAGGGATGATGTGCGAAGTTTTTTGCATAAAGTTTGTCGTGTTATCAATGGAATGGAAGAGAGAGAAACGATTTTCAGACGGCCTTCAAACCATTGACGACGCGCTTATAGCAGGTGTAAACCAATGCCGCGCAAGCCAGCCACATGACGACGTAAAAAACCGCATGGAAGCTGCCCGCCACCGCGTACCACACCGCCAATACACCGATAAAGAACGCGCGGTCGCTCTTGCCGAACGGCCCGTCATAACGCCGCCCGTTGCCGTGTACCTGCCCCAGCACGCCACAAAATTCGGTCATCGCCGCAAGCCAGACAAACAGGCCGATTTGTGCACCGTCAAACGGGGCGATAAAGGCGAAAGGCAGATACAGCGCGGCATCGGCGGCGACATCGGTGATTTCGTTCAGATAGCCGCCCAATGCCGACTGCTGGCCGAACTCGCGCGCCAGCATCCCGTCCACCGCATTCAACGCCATGCGGACAAACAGCCACACGGGCAACAACCAAAACAAGGCAGGAACCTGCGCGCCGAGCGACAGCAGCAGCCCGACCGAGACCGACACCGCGCAAGCCGCCAGCGTAACCTGATTAGCGGTTACCCCCTTCTGATAAAGCCGGCGCACCAGCGGGCGCAGCAGGTTTTGGAATTTGGGTTTAAGGGCGTAGATGCTCATGATTATGCCGTCTGAAAATAAACGAAGTGCCGCGATTATAGACGAAATCCGTTATAATCCGTCAACTTTCCCACCACGCGGTTCGCAAACCTCCCGCGTTACCAAAACTAGGATTCACCATGCAAAACCAACAAGCCTTGGTCATCTTCTCCGGCGGCCAGGACTCTACCACCTGCCTGATTCAGGCGATTCAAACCTACGGGCGCGAAAACGTCCAAGCCATCACCTTCCAATACGGACAACGCCACGCCGTCGAGCTGGAACGTGCCCGCTGGATTGCGCAGGATTTGGGCGTCAAACAAACCGTACTCGACTTGAGCCTGATGCAGCAGATTACGCACAACGCCCTGATGGACGACACCGCCGCCATCGAAACCGCTTCAGACGGCCTGCCCAATACCTTTGTGGACGGACGCAACGCCTTGTTTTTGCTATACGCCGCCATCTACGCCAAAGGACAAGGCATCCGGCACATTATCGCGGGCGTGTGTGAAACCGACTTTTCCGGCTATCCCGACTGCCGCGACGTGTTCGTCAAATCCATGAACGTCACCCTCAATCTGGCGATGGACTACGCCTTCCAAATCCACACCCCGCTGATGTACCTGACCAAAGCGCAAACTTGGGCGCTGGCGGACGAAATGGGCGCGCTGGACTACATCCGCGAGCAGACCCACACCTGCTACAACGGCATCGTTGGCGGCTGCCACGAATGCCCAAGCTGCGTGTTGCGCGAGCGCGGGCTGACGGAATATTTGGAAAGTAAAAAGGCCGTCTGAAAAAAAGTGTTCCGTCCGGAGTGGGAACGTCTGCGGTAAGAGGGCAGTCGAATAATCAGCCAAAAATATAGTGGATTAACTTTAAACCAGTACGGCGTTGCCTCGCCTTGCCGTAC
>CAUOMQ010000140.1:0-6938 GCA_963456805.1 uncultured Neisseria sp.
ACTGTCTGCGGCTTCGTCGCCTTGTCCTGATTTAAAGTTAATCCACTATAAGTCATATCACTTGCCCCATTCAAACAACAATATAAAAGGTCGTCTGAAAACCCTAATTAGGGATTTTCAGACGACCTTTGTCTTTGCCGGTTGACCTGTTCGGATATTAGAAATCCAATTCCGCTTTCAGCCAGTAAGTACGCGGCATGCCGACGACGGCGAAGCTGCGGTCGTATTGGCCGCGCTGTACCTGCCAGTAGTTTTTGTTGAACAGGTTTTCTACCGAGCTGCTGACGGTCAGGGTGTTTTTACCCAGCTTGGTTTTGTAGCGCGCGCCTACGTCAACCAAGGTATAGGATGGGAAGGCGTATTGCTTTTGAGTGTCTTGGTAAGACTTGCCGAAGTACGAAACGTTGCCGTTCAAGGTCAAGCCTTTGGCAAACGGGGTGTCCCATTCCACGCCCGCTTTGGCAATCACGCGCGGGTTGGCGACTTGCACGCCGTTAACAAGATTGTCGGCGAAATTCGGGTAATCTTTTACGGTCGATTGCAGATACATCAAACCAAAGCTCGGACGCAGGGTTTTGTTCAACAAATTGGCATAGGTATTGAACTCGATACCGCGGCTGCGTTCCATGCCTTGCTCGGAACCGCTATAAGCCAAGCCTGCATTTTTGCGCATTGCGAAGTCAGTACCTGAAGTCGTATTACCGCGCCAGTAACCCGGACGTTTGATTTGGAATGCGTTCAGCGTCGTTACGAAATCGCCCCAGTTTTTGCGTACGCCGACTTCAAACTGACGGCTGACGCGCGGATCTGCCATCGTTACATGACCGTCATCATCGGTACGGATGTCGGACGGCTCCAAATCTTCCATATAGTTGCCGTAAACCACCAAGTCAGGCTGCGGAACCCATGCCGCCATCAACATCGGGCTGAAACGGCTCGCATCCGCTTTGCGGCCGTTTAATTTGTTTTTCTGCTCGACGGCTTGGAAACGCCCGCCCAAAGTGAGGCGGTATTTGTTGTCGACAAAACCCAGCGTGTCAGATACCGCCAAACTGTTTACTTTGATTACGGTATCCAATGAAGGCGTTGCACTCCACGCGCTTCCTAAGTTGGAATCCAATTTTGCCAATTGGGTCGGAATATCAAGGCTTGGATCGATAACGCTGCTTCTTGTTTGACGTGCTCCTTGATAAGTAGTACGTTTGCGGTCGATTCGGTCAAATGCGGCACTCCAGTTGTGGCTCACCGGACCGGTTTCAAATTCGCCGCGTGCAGTCAGATTCATACTGAGCGTTTTGAAACGCTGGTCAGTCAAACGCGCGCGACCCGAATTGTAGGTCAAACCGCTGCTCGTAACGGTAGGAGAGGCGAAATTACCGTAATAGCGCGCATTGTTGTAGCCGATACCGCCTGTAATTTGGGCATTTTCAAACGCATCCCATTCGAAGGTCAGCATATTCGTTTGACCGCGCGTGTTTTGAGCCTGCCAGCTCGGCGCCAAATTCACTTTGCCTTCAGGTGCGGCAAACAAGCGTCCGTTGGCGTTTTGAATGTCCTGCATACGTGCGCGACCGCCGTTGGTTTTGCGTTTGGCGTAGATGGAGTCGAACGCCACGCGCAGTGTTTCGCCGCGGTAGTCGGCATTTAAAGCAAATTCTTTATTGTCTTCGCTGTAACCGTGGCGCGGGGTGTCGCCGTGGCGCAGTTTGCCGTTGGCGCGTACGCCGAATTCTTTGTTTTCGCCGAAACGTTGACCCAAGTCGAATGTGCCTTGTGCGCGGTTGTTGCTGAACCAGCCCAGACCGATTTTGCGGTTGCCTTCATCGGCGGCTTTTTTGGTTTCGATATTGACGGAACCGGATACCGCGCCTTCGGGGTCCATGCCGTTTACGGCGGTGGACGCGCCTTTAATCAATTGTGCGGAGCCGACTTGCACGCTAGCTGTGCCTTGCGTGCCGTACATACCTGCCAAACCGTTGACGCTGAATTGGCGCGCATCAAGCTGATAACCGCGGAAATACAGGCCGGTCAGCGTGTTGCTTTCGCCGCCGAACTGCCAAACGGAAGCGTCTTTTTTCGCTACGGCATCCACCAAAGTACGCGCTTCGGTGTTGTTAAGGGCTTGTTCATCATAGTTGACGACGGTAATCGGCGCGGTAAAGGCGTTGGCTTTACCAAGTACTCCCAAATTTACGCGGTCGCGCAAGTCGCCGTCGCTGGCGATGGAGTAAGAGCGGGCGGCTTTGACGCGTTTGGCATCGGCGCGGACATTAACTTCCTGCAACTGCTGTTGCACAGGGGCTTCGGGCGTCGCTTCATCGGCGGCATAAGAAAACGCGCTCATAATCAAAAGCGGCATCAGGGCTAATTTGCTATTCATAGATTCCTTCTGTCTTTGAGGTGGGTTATTTTTATTGCAATAAGCGTTAAAAATCACAAAGTAATTTTGCTGCGGAATTATATTTGATAACATTCTGCTTTTCTATAAAAAGTGATGATAACTATTTGTAAAAACAAAAATACAACATAACTCAAAATTTTTACCATAGTAATTGTCAATTATTTTATTAAGCAGAGAATCAGGGGTTTAGACGACCCCTGCCCGCTGCCTGCCTCAAGAGACAACGCACATGCAAAAATGGCAAATCGAGCTTTATTCCACGCCGTCTTGGCTGTTACAGACCTTATTGATGGTCGCCGCCGCCTCGGCGGTGATTCTGTTTTTGGCACGCGAAACGCGCTTCGGGCGCGAGTTTGCCTATATCCTGCGGCTGTGTCT
The DNA here is from genome assembly GCA_963456805.1 of uncultured Neisseria sp. Classification (GTDB taxonomy): domain Bacteria; phylum Pseudomonadota; class Gammaproteobacteria; order Burkholderiales; family Neisseriaceae; genus Neisseria. The sequence continues at coordinate 2,780 of CAUOMQ010000140.1, forward strand.
GACGCCGAAAAGCGCGGTCAAAGTCTTGCTGGCGATTACCGCGATGATTGTGCTGCTGCTGACCGAAGTTCGGCTGAATGTATTAAGTACCTTTATGTCCAAAGGGCTTTACGACTCGATGCAGGATTTGAACGCCTCCGCGTTTTGGATGTTTGCAGCGATGAACGCGGGCGTGGTGCTGGTGCGGGCATTTAACAACGTCGTCAACGACTTTCTCGATCAAGGCTTGGCGATTAAATGGTCGGAGCGGCTCAATGAAGTGCTGACAACGCGCTGGCTTGCCGACAAAAACTACTACCGCCTGCAAATGCGCCGCCATGCGCCGGACAATATCGACCAGCGTATCCAACAAGACGCGCAGGATTTCATCACCTCGACCATAGAATTTGTACGCGGCATGGTCAATTCGGTCGTTACCTCGCTGGAATTTGCCGTTGTTTTGTGGGGCTTGGCGGGCATCCTGACCGTATTTGGCATCGACATTCCGCACGGCATCGTTTGGTTTGTCTATATGTTTGTGATTTTGGCGACCTTTATCGCCATGTGGATAGGCAACCCTTTGATTCGTTACAACTATGAAAACGAAAAACTCAACGGCGACTATCGTTATTCCCTCATCCGCGTGCGCGACCACGCCGAAAGCGTGGCGTTTTACAGCGGCGAACAACACGAACACGACCAGCTTGCCGACCGCTTCAAAGCCATCATCCGCAACCGTTGGCGCATCGCCCGCCAAAGCGTCTGCTTGAGCGGCTTTAACGATATGTTTACCAACGGAATCAAGCTCTTCCCCATTATTTTGCAAGCCCCGCGCCTGTTTGCCGGGCAAATCAAAATCGGCGACATCCAGCAGACCGTCCAAGCCTTCGCCCGACTGCAAAACGCCCTGTCCTTCTTTCGGATGTTCTACAACAAATTTACCGCCTACCGCGCCCGACTGGAGCGTCTGTACGGCTTTTTACTGAGTACGGAAGAACACCACAGCGCACAACAACCCGACATTACCGAAGTTTCAGACGACCTCTCGCTGGAAAACGTCGCCCTGTTCCGCCACAACGGCGAAATCCTGTTGAGCGGCATCAACGTCAACCTCAAAAGCGGCGATTCCCTGCTGATACGCGGCCCGAGCGGTTGCGGCAAAACCTCGCTGCTGCGCGCGCTGGCGGGGCTTTGGCCGTTCGGCAGCAGCGGCAAAGTCAGCCGTCCGCCGCATCAAGACATCCTCTTCCTGCCGCAACGCCCCTACACGGCGCAAGGCAGCCTGCGCGACGCGATTTGTTACCCCGACATCGACAAACAGCATCCCGAACTAGCCGAAGCCATGAATACCTGCCGCTTAGGTTATCTGATTGATAAACTGGACAAAACCGACGACTGGCAACATAAACTCTCCCCCGGCGAACTGCAACGCGTCGCCTTCGTCCGCGCCCTGCTCTCGCAACCCAAAGTCATCCTGCTTGACGAAGCCACCGCCGCCTTGGACGAACCGACCGAGGCCCTGCTCTACCGCTCCTTAAAGCAAAAACTGCCGCAGAGCATCATCATCAGCATCGGCCACCGCAGCACGCTCAACGAGTTTCACGATTTCAGTCTTGATGTCGGCAACGTAGCTTGCGATTGAATTTATAGTGGATTAACTTTAAACCAGTACGGCGTTGCCTCGCCTTAGCTCAAAGAGAACGATTCTCTAAGGTGCTGAAGCACCAAGTGAATCGGTTCCGTACTATCTGTACTGTCTGCGGCTTCGTCGCCTTGTCCTGATTTAGTTAATCCACTATATCTGCAACGGGGTCGTCTGAAAACCCGTAAGGGTTTCGCCAAAACGAGCGTAGCAAGTTTCGCTAAAACTTTTTCAGACGACCTTTCTGCTAAAATGACACGCTTCAAATACAAGGGAAACCCGCCATGCACGAAATCAAATGCCCGCACTGCCACACCGCGTTTACCGTCAACGAAGCCAGTTACGCCGACATCCTGAACCAAGTCCGCACCCAAGAATTTCAAACCGAAATCCACGAGCGCCTGCAACAGGCGCAGATGCAGTTTCAAAGCGACATGCAGCTTGCCCAAGCGCAGGCGCAAAATCAGTTCGACAAAATCCTAGCCGACAAAAACCACGAAATCGCCGCCCTATCCAACCAAATCAACGCCTACGAAAAAGACAGCAAACTTGCCGCCGCCGAGATTGAAGGTCGTCTGAAAGCGCAAATCGCCGAGCAGGATAAATTGATTGCCGAGCTGAAAGCGCAGGCAAAATCGCTGGAAACGGCGAAAAACATGGAAAAAGAGCTGGAAATCACCAAAGCCGTTGCCGAAAAAGAGCGCGAATTGGGCAATTTGAACACGCAGCTCATGCTGCAATCCAAAGAAAACCAGTTGGAAAAACAAAGCCTGCGCGAAAAATACGAAGCCGAACTCAAACAAAAAGACGAAACCATCGCCTTCTACAAAGACTTCAAAGCCAGACAGTCCACCAAAATGATAGGCGAAAGCCTCGAGCAGCACTGCGAAACTGAATTCAACCGCATTCGCACCACCGCCTTTCCCCAAGCCGTATTCGGCAAGGACAACGACGCCAAAACCGGCAGCAAAGGCGACTACATCTACCGCGAAACCGACGAAGAAGGCAACGAAATCATCTCCATCATGTTTGAGATGAAAAACGAAAACGACGAAACCGCCACCAAAAAGAAAAACGAACACTTTTTCAAAGAGTTGGACAAAGACCGCAGAGAGAAAAACTGCGAATACGCCGTACTCGTCTCACTCTTGGAAGCCGACAGCGACCTCTACAACAACGGTATCGTCGACGTGTCCTACGCCTACCCGAAAATGTACGTCGTGCGCCCGCAGTTCTTCATCTCCATCGTCTCCCTGTTGCGCAATGCCGCGCTCAATTCATTGAAATACAAACAGGAATTAGCACAAATGCGCGCGCAAAACATCGACATCACGCACTTTGAAGAAGACTTGGACAAGTTCAAAACCGATTTCGCCCGCAATTACGAACTCGCCAGCCGCAAGTTCCAAACCGCCATCGACGAAATCGACAAAACCATCAGCCACCTGCAAAAAACCAAAGAAGCCCTACTCTCTTCAGAAAACAACCTGCGCCTCGCCAATAACAAAGCGACCGACCTGACCGTCAAAAAATTAGTGCGCAAAAACCCGACCATGAAGGCCGCCTTTGCCGCGTTGGAGAAAAAAGAGGATTGAGATTTGCTTCGAGAATGAAAATAGAAACGCCAGCCGGCCGTTAAGCCCGCGCAAGCAGGAGTGACGGAGAACAGGTATCTCGTTTTCTATCAGTTCGTGAACAAACTCATTTATCCACATCTACCAAAAGGTCGTCTGAAAAATGAACCGCTACAAATCTTAGACGCACAAAAGACTATCCAGATACTCGGTGCAAGCCAGGTTCTACATCAGGAGGAGCAAGAAATGAAGGGAAACAAGTTACATTCAAGCCATATGACCCTTAAAATCATTTTGCTAGGTATATTTTTGTTATCTTGCACCCCCTCCTACGGCAAGGAGAGACGCATGCAATCTGATGCCAATATGTCATTAAATGACAGCGGGTATATTTCTAAAGCCGAGCTGGAAAAGTTAAAAATCGATGCCTCTTCCGGTAATGGTCAAGCAGCATCAAAATTAGCTCATTATTTTGCTTTTTATGAGTTTAACCAAGATAAATTTATATTTTGGTTAGTTCGTGCCGCTGAGTCGGGCAATACTCAAGCACAACATGATCTTGCCTATATATTCTTTGATCATTACCAAGACAGTAAAGATAAAAACAAATTATATGAAGCAGAAAAATGGGCTCTGCGTGCTCAAAAAAATGGAATGCCTATTACTGGCTTATTAACTGAAATACAAACTGAAAAACAGAATTTGACAAGATAAACATGTCGGCAAACGGTCAAGTCGAAATCGGACAAAGTGCGGGCACCTGAAACTGCTTGCCCCGATAGTCCGTGTCTTTATTCGAGCAGGCACATTCAACGGCATACGGGCAGCAGTCAAGGACACATAAGAACTTGAAAGGTAATACACCTTTTGAGGTCTTACAGAATTATTTTTCTCAACCCGTTGTGTAAATATAGTGGATTAAATTTAAACCAGTACGGCGTTGCCTCGCCTTAGCTCAAAGAGA
>CAUOMQ010000141.1:0-6923 GCA_963456805.1 uncultured Neisseria sp.
ATATTATTCTCTTCAAATTCAAACAATCTTTGATGAATTGAAACGAGAAGTTGCGTATTAACCCGTATAGTATTTGATAAGTATATAACAGCACTTCTAAATTTGTTTAATTCACTATTTATCTCTTTTGCAACAGATTGTTCAAAATTATTAGTTACTTTGAATACATAATAAAGTAACTTGGATAAAGTACTTTTACCACATCCATTGAGCCCTGCAACAACAGTTATTCCATTAATTTTAATTTCGGCTTCGTGTATAGCTCTAAAATTTTTTACATGTAAGTTAATGATATCTTCGTTCATAGTGCTATCCTAAAAAGAGATTTCTAAATATCAAATAAAATATTTGCTAAATATTGACCAGTATAACTTTTTCTTATTTTTGCAACATCTTCTGGAAATCCTTTAGCAATAATCTGTCCCCCACCATCTCCCCCTTCAGGCCCTAAGTCGACAATATAATCAGCAGTTTTTATAACGTCAAGATTATGCTCGATAATCACTATCGAGTTGCCTTTGCCTTTCAGACGACCTATGACTTCCAGCAGCAGGGCGATGTCGGCGAAGTGCAGGCCGGTGGTGGGTTCGTCGAGGATATAGAGCGTTCTGCCGGTGTCACGCTTGGAGAGTTCCAGGGCGAGTTTGACGCGTTGGGCTTCGCCGCCGGAGAGGGTGGTGGCGGATTGACCGAGGCGGATGTAGCCAAGGCCCACGTCCATCAGGGTTTGCAGTTTGCGCGATACGGTGGGGACGGCGTCGAAAAATTCGCGGGCTTCTTCGACGGTCATGTCAAGGACTTGGCTGATGTTTTTGCCTTTGTATTGGATTTCGAGGGTTTCGCGGTTGTAGCGTTTGCCGTGGCAGACTTCGCAGGGGACGTACACGTCGGGCAGGAAGTGCATTTCGACTTTAATCACGCCGTCGCCTTGGCAGGCTTCGCAGCGGCCGCCTTTGACGTTGAAGGAGAATCTGCCGACGTTGTAGCCGCGTTCGCGCGAGAGGGGTACGCCGGCGAAGAGTTCGCGGATGGGGGTGAACAGGCCGGTGTAGGTGGCGGGGTTGGAGCGCGGGGTGCGGCCGATGGGGGATTGGTCGACGTTGATGACTTTGTCGAGGTGTTCGAGGCCGTGGATGTCGTCGTATGGGGCGGGTTCTTCTTGGGCGCGGTTGAGTTCGCGGGCAGTGATTTTGGCGAGGGTGTCGTTAATCAGGGTGGATTTGCCGCTGCCGGATACGCCGGTGATGCAGGTAATTAAACCGAGCGGCAGTTCGAGGGTGACGTTTTTAAGGTTGTTGCCGCGTGCGCCTTTGAGGACGAGCATTCGGTCGGGATTGACGGGCGTGCGTTCAGACGGCACGGCAATGGATTTTTTGCCGCTGAGGTATTGTCCGGTAACAGATTTTTCGCATTTGGCGACGTTTTCGGGGGTGTCGGCAATCAGTACGTTGCCGCCGTGTTCGCCCGCGCCCGGGCCCATATCGACGACGAAATCGGCTTCGCGGATGGCGTCTTCGTCGTGTTCGACCACAATCACGCTGTTACCCAAATCGCGCAAGCGTTTGAGGGTGGCGAGCAGGCGGTCGTTGTCGCGCTGGTGCAGGCCGATGGAGGGTTCGTCCAAAACGTACATCACGCCGGTCAGGCCACTGCCGATTTGGCTGGCGAGGCGGATGCGTTGGGCTTCGCCGCCGGAGAGGGTTTCGGCGGAACGGCTTAAATTCAGGTAATCCAGCCCGACGTTAATCAGGAAGCCGAGCCGCTCGGTGATTTCTTTGAGGATTTTTTCGGCGATTTGTTTTTTGTTGCCGTCCAAATCCAGCGTTTCAAAAAATTGGTGGGTTTTGGTCAGCGGCCAGGCGGAGACTTCGTGCAACGGTTCGCCGCTGACGTAAACGTAGCGGGCTTCTTTGCGCAAACGTGCGCCGCCGCAGCTCGGGCAGGCGCGGTGGTTTTGGTATTCGCGCAGTTTTTCGCGCACGGTTTCGCTGTCGGTTTCGCGGTAGCGGCGTTCGAGATTGGGGATGATGCCCTCGAAGGCGTGGCTGCGGTTGAAGGTGGTACCGCGTTCGGACAGGTAAGTGAAATCAATGACTTCTTTGCCTGAGCCGTGCAGCACGACTTTTTTCACTTTTTCAGGTAGCGTTTCCCAAGCAGCCTGCACGTCGAAACCGTAATGCCGCGCCAGCGACTGAATCATTTGGAAATAGAACTGGTTGCGTTTGTCCCAGCCGTCAATCGCGCCCGTTGCCAATGACAATTCGGGGTGGGCGACCACTTTTTCGGGGTCGAAGAAATTGGTGTTGCCCAAGCCGTCGCAAGTCGGGCAGGAACCCATCGGATTGTTGAACGAAAAGAGGCGCGGCTCTAATTCAGGCAGGCTGTACGAACACACGGGGCAGGCGAAACGCGCGGAAAACCAATGTTCTTCGCCGCTGTCCATTTCCATCGCCAGCGCGCGCTCGTTGCCGTGACGCAGCGCGGTTTCAAAACTTTCCGCCAGCCGCTGCTTGATGTCCGCCTTCACTTTCACGCGGTCGATGACCACGTCGATATTGTGTTTGATGTTTTTTTCCAGCTTCGGCACTTCGTCCAACTGATAGACCTCGCCGTCCACGCGCACCCGCGCAAAACCCTGCGCCTGCAAGTCGGCAAAGAAATCGACAAACTCGCCTTTACGCTCGCGCACCGCCGGCGCCAGAATCATCACGCGCGTGTCTTCCGGCAACTTCAAGACGGCATCGACCATCTGCGATACGGTCTGGCTCGACAGCGGCAGATTGTGTTCGGGGCAATACGGCGTGCCGACGCGGGCGTACAAAAGGCGCAGGTAATCATGAATTTCCGTTACCGTGCCGACGGTGGATCGCGGGTTGTGGCTGGTGGATTTCTGCTCGATGGAAATCGCGGGCGACAGGCCTTCAATTAAATCGACATCGGGTTTGTCCATCATCTGCAAAAACTGCCGCGCATAGGCGGACAGGCTCTCGACATAACGCCGCTGCCCTTCGGCATACAGCGTGTCAAACGCCAGCGACGACTTGCCGCTGCCCGACAGCCCCGTGACCACCACCAGCTTGTGGCGCGGAATGTCCAAATCGACGTTTTTCAAATTATGCGTACGCGCGCCGCGGATGCGGATGGTGTCGTTGTCGCGGGCTTCTGAGTAGGGAGTTTTGCTGTCGTTTTGATGATGGTGGTTGCACATGGTCGGACTGTCTTAAGCGGCTAAAATAAAACGGCTATTGTAACACTTTTCGCTTGGGTTTCAGACTGCGGGAGGTCGTCTGAAAAGCTGGGGAGCGGATTTTCAGACGACCTTTGGTTATTGGGAGGGAATGGATTGTTAATGGCTTTTGTTATTACGGAGTTTGCTTATCGTTTTGGGTTTTTGCTATCCGGGCAAGGCTGTACTGTAAGAAAAGGAGGTAAATTTTAAAAAAGCGTGATGGGCGTAACAGCCGTATTGGGAAATGCGAAGTGTGTTTCCCGAGTACGGCTTTTTTGTATTTAAGCTGCCTTTTGATTTGGATTTTTAATATAGTGAATTATTAAAAACTATCATATCGGTTTGTTGCATTGTTAAATAAAAATACCATATCTTGTGTTCTTATGATTTAATTCACACCATATATTGTATTTATGAGTAGCAAGTCATGACAGCGCTGAAATTCACAATCGAGCAAATCGTATGGCAGGAAGTGCCGGGCGAAGTGTCGCTGGCGTTTCTGTTTTCAGGCTGCCCGCTGCGCTGCAAAGGCTGCCATAGTGCCGATGCGTGGAAAGAAGGTATCGGCACGGAATTGACCGAGGATTATTTGAAAGGCCGTCTGAAACGCTATCGCGGGCTGATTAGCTGCGTGTTGTTTATGGGCGGGGAATGGCAGCCGGAAGCCTTGCAGAAAATGTTGGGCATCGTGACGCAGGCGGGGTTGAAAGCCTGTTTGTACACCGGTTTGGAGCGTGAGGAGCTGGAGGCGGTTTCAGACGGCATCCTGCCTTATCTGACGTATCTGAAAACCGGCCGTTGGCAGATGGAGCTGGGCGGCTTGGACAGCCCGACAACCAATCAGAAATTTATCGATTTGCGCACGGGCGAGGTGTTGAACCGCTTGTTTATCAAAGACAAACCCGCGCCCAAAATCATCCCGATTACGACTCAGCCGCAGGCAGCTGCTTTTCAGACGGCCTGAGGCTTTTTATCCAACCCACACAGGAGGAATTAACATGATTCGGCTGCATCCCGAACAGTTAAACGGCAAACTGCAATTCATGCACGACTACATCAGTGCGCAAAACGCGGCGGACGGCTCGAAAATGGACGCCAATGCCAACGTTACCCAGAAAAACATCGCCACGATGGAAGCGGAAATTATGAAAGACTTTTTCGTGCAGATTAACCGCGCCCAAGTGTCGCGCAAAATCGCCGAAATTTTCGACCAATCCGTTGCCGACGAGTACATCCGCCAGATTGAGGCGCATGAGATTTATGTGCACGACGAAACCAGCCTCAAGCCTTATTGTGTGTCGGTTACGCTGTATCCCTTCCTGCTCGACGGGTTAAGCAAACTCGGCGGCGAATCTAAGGCGCCGCAACATTTGGCTTCGTTTTGCGGCTCGTTTATCAATCTTGTGTTTGCCATCAGCGCGCAGTTTGCCGGTGCGGTGGCGACAGTGGAATTTTTGACCTATTTCGACTACTTCGCCCGCAAAGACTACGGCGACAATTATTTGGAAAGTCATGGCAAAGAAATCGCCAACCATATGCAGCAGGTGGTGTACAGCATCAACCAGCCCGCCGCCGCGCGCGGCTATCAGAGCGTATTTTGGAATATTTCCGTTTACGATCAATACTATTTCGACGCGATGTTCGGCGATTTCGTCTTCCCCGATTTCAGCAAACCGGTGTGGACGAGCGTGGCGAAGCTGCAAAACTTCTTCCTCAAATGGTTCAATCAGGAACGTACCAAAGCCGTTTTGACTTTCCCCGTCGTGACCACCGCGATGCTGACCGACGGCGGCAAATGCAAAGACACCGTGTTTGCCGACGAAATGGCGAAAGAGTTGGCGGAAGGCAATTCCTTCTTCGTCTATCTTTCCGACAACCCCGACTCGTTGGCTTCCTGCTGCCGCCTGCGTAACGCCATCGAAGACCGAACCTTCAGCTACACCCTCGGCGCGGGCGGCGTGGCGACCGGTTCCATCAACGTCATCACCATCAACATGAACCGGCTGGAACAAGACGGGCGCGACCTTGCCGCAGAAGTCGCCAAAATCCACAAATACCAATACGCCTACCGCAAACTGATGGAAGAATACCAAGCTGCCGGCATGCTGCCCGTGTACGATGCAGGCTTTATCACGCTGGACAAACAGTTCCTCACCATCGGCATCAACGGCATGGCGGAAGCCGCCGAATCACAAGGCATCAAGGTCGGCTACAACGACGACTACATCAACTTCGTTCAAGGCCGTCTGAAAACCATATTCGAAGCTAACCAAGCTGCCAGCAAACACTACGGCGTGAAGTTCAACACCGAGTTTGTCCCCGCCGAAAACCTCGGCGTGAAAAACGCCAAATGGGACAAAGCCGACGGCTACCAAGTCAGCCGCGACTGCTACAACTCCTATTTCTACGTCGTCGAAGACGAAGAAATCAACGCGCTCGATAAGTTCCTGCTACACGGCAAAGAACTGGTGGACTGGCTTGACGGCGGCTCCGCGCTGCACCTGAACCTTGACGAAGCCCTGCCCGAATCCGGCTACCGCTCGCTCTTGGACATCGCTGCGCAAACCGGCTGCAACTACTTCTGCGTGAACGTGCGCATTACCATCTGCAACGAATGCGGCCATATCGACAAACGCACCCTGCACGCCTGTTCCGCCTGCGGCAGCCACGACATCGACTACGGCACCCGCGTTATTGGTTATCTGAAACGCGTATCCGCCTTCAGTAGCGGTCGTCGCAAAGAACACGCACTACGGCATTACCACCGCAAAGCGGCTTGATCGCGTTCAATAGATAAAGGTCGTCTGAAAACTGGTTTTGGGTTTTCAGACGACCTTTTGGGTTTTGTTTATGACTTTATCTTTATAAAGGATGAATGAGTTTTAAATTGCGGTATTTAGAAAGTTTAAACTCAATTAGCCTATGAAGAAGCCGAGAATAAGAAAAACGACCGATACGCTGTACCGATCGTTTTTTTACGAATACCTGCTAAATTAGAACCAAGCTTTGATCAAAGCGGCAGTACCTGCGATACCGCCAATCAAGCCGACTGCATTGGCTGCTGTACCCATTGCGCCGTTGACTTGGTCACGTTTGTCTTGGCGTTTTTCACGTTCCAATGCCAACTCTTCTGAAACATTGGTACGTTGACGGCGGTGTTGTTCCAGCTCGGCACGGGAGAGTTGTGCAGATTCGCGGTTGCGGCCTGCTTTGATGGCTGCAGAGTCGCTACCGATAGCCAAATCGCCTACGGAGCCTCCGGGGGCGGAGCAACCGGTGATAACGAAAGAAGTCAGGAGCAGGGCTGCGATTTTATTTTTCATGATGTTACCTGTTTGAAATATAAGTATTAGGAATCCAATAATCCGTAAGGACCGGTGATCAGTGAAGGATGTAGATGCGGTTGTTGCGGTTGGCGCGGTTGATAGCGTCGGCTTCATCCATCATTTCTTGACGGCGCTCGCGGCGGCGCTCTGCACGTTCTGCGCGTTCGTCAGCTTGAACGCGGCGGGAGTCGGCACGCATGGTAGCTTCTTGTTCATAGGATGGTGAGTAGTGCATATGGCCGTAAGTACAGCCGGTAAGCGCACCAATCAGAGCAGTCAGTAAAATAGCTTGTTTTAACATAGGTAATAATCTCAGATGAAAAGAAGGGCTGGTGAAAAATTTTCTGTATATTATTTTAATCTTATGG
>CAUOMQ010000142.1:0-6836 GCA_963456805.1 uncultured Neisseria sp.
TCTCTTTGAGCTAAGGCGAGACAACGCCGTACTGGTTTAAAGTTAATCCACTATAAATCCGTCACCAACCATCCACCCCACTATCCGCCCGCCCTGCAAAACAGGATAATGCCGTATACTTTTGCGACGGCGATGTTGGGCGGCATTAGCCAAAGTAGAAAATTTCAGACGACCCTTGACGCAACGGCAGCCCGCGCATCATCCGTCCGACAAAAAAGGCTAAAATACGCAGACTTTCAGACGCATGAAAACGAGCCTTAATCCACGCGACACAATCAGACAGCCCGACAAGCAACCAACATCCGCACTCCGCCACACAAACAGCCAACATTGAGGGAAAACACATCATGATCAGCATTTTCGACATTTTCAAAATCGGCATCGGCCCCTCCAGCTCCCACACCGTCGGCCCCATGAAAGCCGCCGCCGCCTTTTCAGACGACCTCAAACAATCGGGGCTGGACGCGCAAACCGAGCGCATCGTCATCGACATTTACGGCTCGCTGGCGCTGACAGGACGCGGACACGGCACATTCGACGCCCTCCTGCTCGGCTTGGAAGGCAGCCTGCCGCACAACATCCCCCTCGCCGACATCCCCGACCGTCTCGAACGCATCCGCACGCAACACATCCTCCGCCTCAACGGACGCGAAATCAGCTTCAACCCCGACCGCGACCTGAATATACGCGGCGACCAAGTGTTGCCCAAACACCCGAACGGACTGAATTTCACCGCCTACGGCAAAGACGGCGGCAAACTCAAAGAACAAATTTACTACTCCGTCGGCGGCGGCTTTATCGTTACCGATCAAGAGTTTGACCAACAAGCCAAACAAACGCGCCCGGTCCCCTACCCTTACACCAGCTGCGCCGAACTGCTCGCCCAATGCCGCATGAACCAGCTCGACATCTCCGAAGCCGTGTTGGCAAACGAAGCCGCGCTTGCCGGTTGCAGCGAAGCCGAAATCCGCCGCCGCGTCGCCGGCGTTGCCGACGTTATGGAAGGCTGCATCAAACGCGGGCTGGCGGCAGACGGCGAACTGCCCGGCGGCTTGAACGTCCGCCGCCGCGCCCCGCAGCTTGCCGCCAAACTCAAAGCCCTGCGCGAAACCGAAATCGTCAACACCCAGCTTTGGCCGATGGTTTACGCCATGGCAGTCAACGAAGAAAACGCCGCCGGCGGACGCGTCGTTACCGCCCCGACCAACGGCGCCGCCGGCATCATCCCCGCCGTCCTGCACTACTTCCGCAAGTTCAACCCGCATGCCACGCAAGAGCGCGTCGAAAACTTCCTGCTCACCGCAGGCGCCATCGGCATCCTCTACAAAACCAACGCCTCCATCTCCGGCGCAGACGTCGGCTGCCAAGGCGAAGTCGGCGTCGCCTGCTCCATGGCGGCGGGCGCATACGCCGAAGTCATCGGCGGCACGCCCAAACAAGTGGAAAACGCCGCCGAAATGGCGATGGAACACCATTTGGGCCTGACCTGCGACCCCGTCGGCGGATTGGTGCAAATCCCCTGCATCGAACGCAACGGCATCGCCGCCGAAAAAGCCCTCAAACTCGGCACCCTCGCCCTGCTGGAAGACGGCACGGACAAAAAAGTCTCGCTCGACGAAGTCATCCAAACCATGCTGCAAACTGGGCGCGACATGAAGTCCACCTACAAAGAAACCTCGCTTGCCGGACTCGCCATCACCCTCCAGAAAAAAGCTGTCCCCGTCTCCGTCCGCGTTGTGGAATGTTGAAAACGGAGCAGACAAAAAGGTCGTCTGAACATTTTTTCAGACGACCTTTTTGATGGATTCGACTCCTGCCGTATGTATAGTGGATTAACTAAATCAGGACAAGGCGACGAAGCCGCAGACAGTACAGATATCACTTGGTGCTTCAGCACCTTAGAGAATCGTTCTCTTTGAGCTAAGGCGAGACAACACCGTACTGGTTTAAAGTTAATCTACTATACACAAAACCATCGCCGCAAATGACGGCAAGCCTTCAGCCCTATTTGCGGCGCAACATTTTCAGACGACCCCTCAGCTTAAAAGGTCGTCTGAAAAATCATTTCGCCTTACCGCTTCAAAGCCAGCGTCAACACGCCCGCCGTAACCAGTCCCAAGCCTACCCATTCCTGCGTGCTGGGGCGTTCGTCCAGAAAGACCACTGCCATCAGCGCGACCAATACCAGGCTGAATTTATCGACGGGGGCGACTTGCGAGGCGTTGCCCAGTTGCAGGGCTTTGAAGTAGGCGAGCCAGGATGCGCCGGTGGCGAGGCCGGAGAGAATCAGGAACGTCCAATTTCTTCCTGTGAACCCGTTCACGCCCTGCCATTTGCCGGTATAGGTCAGGAACAAGACCAGCGCGGCAAGGATGACCAGCGTGCGGATGAAGGTGGCGAAATCCGAATCGATGCCCTGCAAACCCATTTTGGCGAAAATCGCCGTCAGCGAGGCGAATCCTGCGGATGCCAATGCCCAAAAAAGCCATGCGTTGCTGCCCATGTTTGTCCGTTTCTCTTGTGGATTGTCAACAATATGAACCGCATTCTTGTTGAATTATCGAATTTTTCACTGCGATTCATTCTCAGATAACGCTATAATATGCCTAAAATTCTTTTGAATCCATCAGCGTTTGTCTTTCCGATGGGCTTTCAGACGACCCTCCTCTTTTTCTCCATTCAGTAAAGGAAAATCATGAGCTTCAAAACCGATGCCGAAATCGCCCAATCTTCCACTATGCGTCCGATTGGCGAAATTGCCGCCAAGCTGGGTTTGAACGTTGACAATATCGAACCCTACGGCCATTACAAAGCTAAAATCAACCCCGCCGAAGCGTTCAAACTGCCGCAAAAACAAGGCCGTCTGATTTTAGTTACCGCCATCAACCCGACTCCGGCGGGCGAAGGCAAAACCACCGTGACCATCGGTTTGGCGGACGCGTTGCGCCACATCGGCAAAGATTCTGTTATCGCCCTGCGCGAACCTTCTTTGGGGCCTGTGTTTGGTGTTAAAGGCGGTGCGGCGGGCGGCGGCTATGCCCAAGTTTTGCCGATGGAAGACATTAATCTACACTTCACCGGAGACTTCCACGCCATCGGCGCGGCGAACAACCTCTTGGCCGCCATGCTCGACAACCATATCTACCAAGGCAACGAGTTGAACATCGACCCCAAACGCGTGCTTTGGCGGCGTGTGGTCGATATGAACGACCGCCAGTTGCGCAACATCATCGACGGCATGGGCAAACCTGTTGACGGCGTGATTCGTCCCGACGGCTTCGACATCACCGTCGCCTCCGAAGTCATGGCGGTATTCTGCCTCGCCAAAGACATCAGCGATTTGAAAGAGCGTTTGGGCAACATCCTCGTCGCCTACGCCAAAGACGGCAGCCCCGTTTACGCCAAAGATTTGAAAGCCCACGGCGCGATGGCGGCATTGCTCAAAGACGCCATCAAGCCCAACTTGGTGCAAACCATCGAAGGCACGCCCGCCTTCGTACACGGCGGCCCGTTCGCCAACATCGCCCACGGTTGCAACTCCGTTACCGCCACCCGACTGGCGAAACACCTTGCCGATTACGCCGTAACCGAAGCAGGCTTCGGCGCGGATTTGGGCGCGGAAAAATTCTGCGACATCAAATGCCGCCTTGCCGGCTTGAAACCCGACGCAGCCGTCGTCGTCGCCACCGTCCGCGCCTTGAAATACAACGGCGGCGTAGAACGCGCCAACCTCGGCGAGGAAAACCTCGAAGCCTTGGCAAAAGGCCTGCCCAACCTGCTGAAACACATTTCCAACCTGAAAAACGTATTCGGTCTGCCCGTCGTCGTCGCCATCAACCGCTTCGTGTCCGACTCCGATGCCGAATTGGCGATGATTGAAAAAGCCTGCGCCGAACACGGCGTCGAAGTTTCCCTGACCGAAGTGTGGGGCAAAGGCGGCGCGGGCGGCGCGGATTTGGCGCGCAAAGTCGTCAACGCCATCGACAACCAATCCAACGAATTCCGCTTCGCCTACGATGTCGAGTTGAGCATCAAAGACAAAATCCGCGCCATCGCCCAAAAAGTGTACGGCGCGGAAGACGTCGATTTCAGCGCAGAAGCATCCGCCGAAATCGCCTCGCTGGAAAAACTGGGCTTGGACAAAATGCCCGTCTGCATGGCGAAAACCCAATATTCCCTCAGCGACAACGCCAAACTTTTGGGCTGCCCCGAAGGCTTCCGCATCACCGTGCGCGGCATCACCGTTTCCGCCGGCGCAGGCTTCATCGTCGCCCTGTGCGGCAACATGATGAAAATGCCCGGCCTGCCCAAAGTCCCCGCCGCCGAAAAAATCGACGTGGACGCAGACGGCGTGATCCACGGCTTGTTCTGATTTGAATCGGCAGTAAAGTAAAACGGCAAAGGTCGTCTGAAAACGGGTTTCAGACGACCTTTTATCATTTGGAACAGTTTCAACTCAACCGCGACGACCCGTAGCGTGGGCTTTGCCCGCGAATCGTCCCCTAATAAAAATAGTCGTCTAAAAAGACGGAGCAAATCCGCCGCACTCGTTTTCAGACGACCTTATATTATTTGAAACGGTTTAAACTCAACCGCGACAACCCGTAGCGTGAGCTTTACCCACGAATCCTCCCCTGATGAAAATAGTCGTCTGAAAAGCTGGAGCAAACCCGCCGCATTGGTTTTCAGACGACCTTTTATCATTTGAAACAGTTTCAACTCAAACTCGACAACCCGTAGCGTGGGCTTCGCCCGCGAATCCTTCCCTGATGAAAATAGTCGTCTGAAACGATAGAGCAAACCCACCGCATTGGTTTTCAGACGACTATTTATAGTGGATTAACTTTAAACCAGTACGGCGTTGCCTCGCCTTGTCGTACTATCTGTACTGTCTGCGGCTTCGTCGCCTTGTCCTGATTTAAATTTAATCCACTATATTTACGCGATCGCTTTGCCTTATCCTGATTTGAAGTTAATCCACTATAATACCGCCCATTGTTTTTAAACCGACGAAAGGTCGTCTGAAATGACTCAAAACGCAAGCAACCTCTGCTGGCTCGATATGGAAATGACCGGGCTTGACCCCGAACGCGAACGCATTATCGAAGTCGCCATGATTATCACTGACTCCGATTTGAACGTCTTGGCGCAGTCCGAAGTTTATGTCGTCCACCAAAGTGACGAACTGCTCGACGGCATGGACGAGTGGAACACAGCCACCCACGGCCGCACGGGGCTGACCCAGCGTGTGCGCGAATCGCAACTGACCGAAGCCGAAGTGGAACAAAAACTGCTCGACTTTATCGCGCAATGGATTCCCGAAAAAGCCACGCCGATGTGCGGCAACTCCATCCATCAAGACCGCCGCTTCATGGTCAAATACATGCCGCGCCTCGAAGCGTATTTCCACTACCGCAATCTGGACGTGTCCACACTGAAAGAACTCGCCAAACGTTGGAATCCGCCCGTTGCCAAAGGCGTGGTGAAACGCGGTTCGCATCAGGCTTTGGACGATATTCTCGAAAGCATTGAGGAAATGCGTTACTACCGCGAAAACTTCTTGAAACTGCCCGAGGTCGTCTGAAAACTTGGGCATCCCAATTTTCAGACGACCTCCCATCATCATGTCCTATCTATACCGCCAATCCCTGCCCGATACGCCGCTGGACATCGTCGGCGACGTTCACGGCGAATTTGCCGCCTTTCAATCTCTGCTGCACCGGCTCGGCTACCGCGACGACGGTTTCCATCCGCGCGGGCGGCGGCTGGTGTTCGTCGGCGATTTGTGCGACCGCGGCCCCGACAGCCCCGCGATGCTGGCGTGGTTCAAACAGGCTTACAAACACGGATGGGCGTGGATGGTTTTGGGCAACCACGAATTGAACATCCTTGCCGACGACCCGAAAGACGGCTCCGGCTGGTTTTTCGATGTCCGCGCCGAAAAAGACGCCCATTACGCGCCGTGGCATTGCGTGGAAGAAAAAGAGAAAACCGAATTGCGCGCATGGCTGGCCGAACAGCCGCTGCTGCTGGAGCGCGAAGACCTGCGCATCGTCCACGCCGCCTGGCTGCCGCCGCAAATCGAACGCCTCGAAGAAGCAAAGGGCGAAAGCCTGACCGCGCAATACCGCCGCTTCGATGCCGAGTTGAAACACCGCCTTCAGACGGCCTCTTGGTATCCCGACTACCTCTACGAACAGGCGCATTACGCCCCGCAGGCGGAAAATCCCGACCATGCGCCGCCACCCATGCCCGCCACGGCGCGATACGAACTCGAACGCAGCCGCCTGCATCCGATACGCGCCCTCACCAGCGGCGTGGAGCGTTTGGCGGACAAGCCGTTTTACGCCGGCGGACGTTGGCGCGGTACGACCCGTTGCGCGTGGTGGGACGACTACCGTGACGATAAGCCCGTCGTTATCGGCCATTATTGGCGCAGTTGGCAGCCCTCTCCCGCCGCCGTTGCCGCCGAACGGC
Source organism: uncultured Neisseria sp. (assembly GCA_963456805.1). Lineage (GTDB taxonomy): Bacteria > Pseudomonadota > Gammaproteobacteria > Burkholderiales > Neisseriaceae > Neisseria. Next base: position 6,478 of record CAUOMQ010000142.1, read on the forward strand.
TGTTGCTGCCGCCGCAGCCGGATGTCTGGCACGGCGCGCGGCGCAACGTGTTCTGCGTCGATTTCTCGATAGGCGCAAGCTGGCGGGCAAGGAAATTCCCGCAGAAATACCGTCCCGAACAGTTCCGGCTGGCGGCGTTGCGCTGGCCGGAGAAGGTGTTGGTGTTTGAGAACGGCGAATGCGCGGCGACGCGTTAGCCTGATAATAAGCCGGCATACTCGCCCAACCCACAGAAAAGCAATCCATAAGTTTGAACGCCGATAAACCCGTCCCCTTGCGCAAACATTCTTCTGATTCAATCACGTCAAATATAGTGGATTAAATTTAAATCAGGACAAGGCGACGAAGCCGCAGACAGT
>CAUOMQ010000143.1:0-6830 GCA_963456805.1 uncultured Neisseria sp.
TGTACTGTCTGCGGCTTCGTCGCCTTGTCCTGATTTAAAGTTAATCCACTATTAAAGATAAGGGCGCATGATTGCGCCCCTTCGGTTTTCAGACGACCCCTTAAGCTTGGCGGGATTAAGCCGTTTTGTTCCGCAACGGCAGTTTGATATGCGGCTTGGCGGGTTTGGGCGCTTCTTTCAAGCCCAGTTCGATTTGCTGCTCTTCGCTCAACAAATTGCTCCAGTCGCCTTTTTTATACCACTCGCGCCCGTCCAATTCGATGGGGTGCTGGATGCGCTCGCAGCCGTTGCCGCATTGCAAATCGTCTTCTTTACAATATTTGTCGCAACCCCAGCAGATGCGCTCCGGCGCTTTGGGGAAGATGGGGAATTTTTTTGCCATGGTGTGAAATCCTTGTTTTTATTTTCATGAAATTATAAATGATTCGATTGCGATAGCTTGGTTTTTGTACGTCTTTTTACGCTGGATGGTTAAGAAATGTATAAGGTCGTCTGAAATAGCCAGACGATTCATGTTATATTTATACAGACGGCATATCAACCTATTCGATAAAACTAATCCGCCATATGGCACTCAAACGGCGGGAAGCCTGATATTTGAAACTATTTTTAAAGCAATCAATCAGTTGGATTTACTGTTAATTTCTTTAAAATTCAGTATGATATATTACGCTCTGATATAATGTGCGGGCAAGGCGTACGGAAGCCGGCGTCTTGTCTTTTTTCAACTTTAGATACTAAGGAACTTATATGTGCGGTATCGTCGGCGCTATCCGCGCCAATCACAATGTAGTCGATTTTCTGACCGACGGTCTCAAACGCCTTGAATATCGGGGCTACGATTCGTCGGGTATCGCCGTGAACATGGACGGCAAAATCAAACGCGTGCGCCGTGTCGGTCGCGTGCAGCTGATGGAAGACGCGGCGCGCGAAAAAGGCGTGTTCGGACACATCGGCATCGGCCATACCCGCTGGGCGACTCACGGCGGCGTAACCGAACCCAACGCCCACCCCCACATCTCCGGCGGTATGATTGCCGTCGTCCACAACGGCATTATCGAAAACTTCGAAGCCGAACGCGAACGCCTCAAAGCCTTGGGTTACACCTTCGAATCGCAAACCGACACCGAAGTCATCGCCCACAGCGTCAATCACGAATACACCCAAAACGGTGGCAAACTGTTTGAAGCCGTCCGCGCTGCCACCGCCCGTTTCCACGGCGCATATGCCATCGCCGTGATGGCGCAGGACAAACCCGAAGAAATGGTGGTCGCACGCATGGGCTGCCCGCTCTTGGTGGCATTGGGCGACCAAGAAACCTTCATTGCCTCCGACGTATCCGCCGTCATCGCCTTCACCCGCCGCATCGCCTATTTGGAAGACGGCGACATCGCCGTATTGAGCGCGAACGGTATTGAAAAACTGATTGACAAAACCGGTGCCGAAACCCAACGCAAAGTCAAAGTATCCGAACTGTCGCTCGCTTCGCTGGAGTTGGGCCCATACAGCCACTTCATGCAGAAAGAAATCCACGAACAGCCGCGCGCCATCGCCGATACCGCCGAAGTCTTCCTTGACGGCGGCTTCGAACCCGAAAACTTCGGCTCAAACGCACGCGAAGTGTTCGATGACATCCACAGCATCAAAATCCTCGCCTGCGGCACGTCCTACTACGCCGCGCTGACCGCCAAATACTGGCTCGAATCCATCGCTAAAATCCCGACCGACGTCGAAATCGCCAGCGAATACCGCTACCGCGATGTGATTGCCGATCCGAAACAACTGATCATCACCATCTCCCAATCCGGCGAAACCTTGGACACGATGGAAGCCCTGAAATACGCGCAGTCTTTGGGACACCAACACAGCCTGTCCATCTGCAACGTCATGGAATCCGCCCTGCCGCGCGAAAGCGAATTGGTGCTGTACACCCGCGCCGGTGCAGAAATCGGCGTCGCCTCCACCAAAGCGTTCACCACGCAACTGGTTGTATTGTTCGGCTTGGCGGTGACGCTGGGCAAACAGCGCGGCTTGGTTTCCGCCGAAAAAGCGCGCGAATACGTCGAAGAACTACGCCAACTGCCCGGCAGCATCCAACACGTTCTCAACCTTGAGCCGCAAATCGCCGCGTGGGCGCAAAAATTTGCCAAGAAAAACAGCGCACTGTTTTTAGGCCGCGGCATCCACTTCCCGATTGCCCTCGAAGGCGCGTTGAAGCTGAAAGAAATCACCTACATCCACGCCGAAGCCTATCCCGCAGGCGAATTGAAACACGGTCCGTTGGCATTGGTGGACGAAAACATGCCCGTCGTCGTCATCGCACCGAACGACGGCTTGTTGGACAAAGTCAAAGCCAATATGCAGGAAGTCGGCGCACGCGGCGGCGAACTCTTCGTCTTCGCCGATTTGGACAGCAATTTCAACGCCACCGACGGAGTGCACGTCATCCGCGCCCCACGCCACGTCGGCGTCCTCTCGCCGATCGTGCATACCATCCCCGTGCAGCTCTTGTCCTACCACGCCGCCCTCGCACGCGGCACGGACGTGGACAAACCGCGCAACCTGGCGAAATCGGTTACAGTTGAATAAAGCCTGATTTGAACGGTAAAAGGTCGTCTGAAAACTGGGAAACCAAAGTTTTCAGACGACCTTTTTTAAATCGACGCGCGCTTTGAATAAACCGAACCCGTAGCGTGGGTTTTGTCCACGAAGTCTGTTATCCGTCAGTCTGAATCGGGCAGTTGACCTTGCATCTGTTTCGCGGGTAGAACCCGCGCTACGGTCTGCTTCGACGGTATCTTAATTCATTTCCTACGCTGATTAAGAAGGCAGGTTTGAGATTGAAAGAGGTCGTCTGAAAACTTTGGTTTCCCAAGTTTTCAGACGACCTTGATTAATCAAAACACGTCTGAGATAAGCCAAACCCGTAGCATGCGCTTTGCCTGCTGAATATAGTCAATTCAAATCAGCAATGTCCACGCCGCCATTCCCGCGCAGGCGGGAATCCATTTTTGAATTTCGGCAAATGTTTTTCAAGCACCTGTTTCTTCAAATTTCCGATGGATTCCCGCCGTAGCCTGTCCTCGCGTAGGCGGGGGCGGGAATGACAGCTGGTGGCGAGTTCCGTATCAAAAACTAAGCCCGTAGCGTGGGTTTTACCCACGAATGAATAGAAATGATTGGATTCTGATGTCTGGGTTGAAAGTCGTGGGCAAAGCCCACGCTACTCTTAATATGACGAAAGGTCGTCTGAAAAACCTGAATCTTGGTTTTCAGACGACCTTTTGTTTCGATTCAATCTCAAATCATCAAGGCTGCATCAAATCCGTTTCGCCAATTCTTCCGCCTTGCCGATGTATAGCGCGGGGGTCAGGGCGAGCAGTTGGGATTTGGCTTCGGTGGGGATTTCCAGCGATTCGATGAAGACTTTCAGCACTTCGGGCGTGATGCCGCCTTTGCCGCGCGTCAGGTCTTTCAGTTTTTCGTAAGGATTGGCGACGCCGTGGCGGCGCATCACGGTTTGAATCGGCTCGGCGAGCAGCTCCCAAGTGGCATCCAAATCGGCGGCCAGCGCGGCGGGGTTGGGTTCGAGCTTGTTCAGGCCGCGCAGGTGGGCGGCGAAACCTAACACGGCATAGCCTACGCCTACGCCCATATTGCGCAGGACGGTGCTGTCGGTCAGGTCGCGCTGCCAGCGGGAGACGGGCAGTTTTTCGGATAAGAAGCCCAATACGGCGTTGGCCATGCCGAGGTTGCCTTCGGAGTTTTCAAAGTCGATGGGGTTGACTTTGTGCGGCATGGTGGAAGAGCCGACTTCGCCCGCTTTGACTTTTTGTTTGAAGTAACCCAATGAAATATAACCCCAAACGTCGCGGTTGAAGTCGATCAGGATGGTGTTGATGCGGCTGAGGGTTTGGAAGAATTCAGCCATGTAGTCGTGCGGTTCGATTTGGATTGTGTAGGGGTTGAAGGTCAGGCCGAGGCTGATTTCGACGAAGTTGCGGCAGTGGGTTTCCCAATCAACATCGGGATAGGCGACCATGTGGGCGTTGTAGTTGCCGACTGCGCCGTTGATTTTGCCGAGGAATTCTTGCGCCTGAAGGTTTTTGAACTGGCGTTGCAGTCGGTACACGATGTTGGCGGTTTCTTTGCCCAAGGTGGTCGGCGTGGCGGGCTGGCCGTGGGTGCGGCTCATCATGGGGACGGCGGCAAGGTCGTGCGCCATGCCGGTGAGTTTTTCGATGATTTCGGCAAGTTTGGGCAGGATGACGGTTTCGCGCGCTTCTTGCAGCATCAGGGCGTGGGACAGGTTGTTGATGTCTTCGCTGGTGCAGGCGAAGTGGATGAACTCGCTGGCGGCGGCGACTTCGGGTACGCCGGCGAAGCGTTCTTTAAGCCAGTATTCGATGGCTTTGACATCATGATTGGTGGTCGCTTCGATGGCTTTGACGGCGGCTGCGTCTTCCAATGAAAAGTTTTCGATGACTTTGTCGATTTCGGCAAGCGTGAAATCGCTGAAGGCCGGAATTTCGGTGATTTTCGGTTCGGCGGCGAGGGCTTTGAGCCAGCTCAATTCGACTTTGACGCGCGCCCTCATTAGGCCGTATTCGGAGAAAATCGGACGCAATGCTTCAACGGATTTGGCGTAGCGGCCGTCTAGGGGGGAAAGTGCAGCGATAGGGTTGATCATGTCGGAGTCCTGTCGGTAGGTCGGTCAAACGGTTAAATCAAACAGTCAAATTGTTTGCAATTATACATGATTTGACCCGGCAACTTCGGGTCGTCTGAAACTACAACCTTCCCTTCAAAGCGTTTTTGACAAACGCCGCCGACTCGCGCAATACCGTGTAACCATAGCCGCCGTAAGGCTCGGAACAAAACGGTGCGGCATACACCTGAATATCGTGTCCCTGCCACTGCTTGTCCGCCATCATCCGTGCCCGCGCCAAATGAAAACCGGCGCTGACAATGACGACGCGCGGGCTGTTTTCAATAAAATCGCGGCTGAACACAATGTTCTCAAACGTATTTTCCGCCCGTCGCTCTTGGATAATGTCTTCTTTCGGCACCCCCATCTTCTCCGCAATCGCCTGCATATTGCCCGAAGCAGACTGAAAATCGCGGCTGAGTCCGCCCGACATCACCAGCTTTTTCACCTTGCCGGCACGATACAGCTCGACAGCCGCTTCAACGCGCGCCACCAAACAAGGATTCAGACGACCCCCTTCATAAGAACGGGTCGAAAGCACAACCGCAGCATCCGCCGGACGCACCGTATCCGCATCCAACCGCGACACCCAAAAATCGCGCCACATGATCCACAGCGGCAAAAGCGCGGCGGTAAAGAACAAAATCAATATAAAAACAAGGGCTTTTTTGAACATCCGAATCCTAAAATGATGAAAGTAATTGGAACGCGGCTGTACGGGCAGGTTCCGCTTGTTCTTAAGATTTTACGAAATTCATACAGCCGTTCAGCTATATTTTTTAGTAACCGATTGTTTCTATCCGTCCAAGTACGAATTTTATTGTCGGCAGATATTTTTATGGCTTTTCGTCATCGGATATTATTTAAATTGGGAATGACATTAATGCATAGTCCGGGAATATGATAATCAGTATTGACATGGCGTATAAGGAAAATATATTATCAAAAACAGATTTTTGTAAAAGTTGCATAAAGTCGGCAATATAATATCAACGCCATCATCATCTTGAATGATATGTAGGCTATCTCCAATTTTGAAGACTTTTTCTCTTCGTTCAACTATTAGAGAGTAAACATGAAAAAAGCTTTATCAGTTATTTCCGTAGGTTTTTTATCTCTGTCTCTGCTTGCTGCCTGTAATGGTGGAGAAAGTGAAACTCAAAAAGAGTTAGCTGCATTGAAAGAACAATTGGCGCAGCAACAAAAGCAACAAGCTGAACGCGAAAATCAAGAACAAGAACACCGGAAACAAATTGAGCAACAGCAAAGAGAAGACGAACTCTATCAAAAAGCCTACCAAGATGCCCAAGAAGACTTACAGATGAAGCAAATGCTGGAAGAAGAGAAAAAACAGGAAGAAGCAAAGAAAAAACAGGCTGCTGAGGAACGTAAACGCGAAGAAGCTAAAAAGAAACAAGCTTTAGAAGAGGAACCTAAGCAAAAAGAAGAGGCCAGAATAAAACAAGAAGAACCCAGAATTAGACAAGAAGAATCCCCAAAAGCTACTGCAAAACCAACCGCTTCACAACAAGCGTCCAAAGTTACCGAAAAACTCGTTCGTTACCCTGCTTTTGTGATTTCAGAATCTGGTAGTGGTTCGTTAAATCTCAGAGGAGGACCGTCTATTTCAGCAGTTTCTGTTACCCAATTGAAAGACGGTCAGCAACTTCAAGTGGTGGCTGAAACCAACGCCTGTACCAATGCCAACGGTGGCTGCTGGGTTAAAGTTCAAGTCGGCGGATTGACTGGTTATGTGTCTAATGCCTACCTGCAAAAAGGTCATGTACGAGATGGTGCTTATGCATATTAATATCGGATATATTTTATTGGTGACTTTCTGTATCCACTAGAATAGAAATGATGGAAAAGTGAAAGAATATTTGGGGCTGTTCTGAATTATTTTAGGATGGAGTCCATTCAATAATCTATCCAATTCCGACTGTAAAATAGAAAAAAGGTCGTCTGAAATTTCAGACGACCTTTTTGACGTTTTGAGACCTTTGCAAAATTCCCCAAAATCCCCACCAAGACATTTAGGGGATTTTGGGGAATTTTGCAAAGGTCTCGATATATAGTCAATTAAAAATAAAATAGTACAATACTCAACTTTGAAGGTTTAACC
>CAUOMQ010000144.1:0-6823 GCA_963456805.1 uncultured Neisseria sp.
GTCGTATATGAGTTAACATTGCCGATTTGACACAGCTTGCGGGCATAAACAGCTAAAGCGTATTTTCATTTTCTGCTGTTTTTATTCCTTTCTTTATATTCAAGCCCGTTGTGTACAGCATCGGGCTTCTTTTTTTCCGGAAGTATCAGGAAGTATTTATGATTATTTTGGACAACGTTTCCAAACATTACCAAACGCGCGACAAAACCCGTTTTGCCGCCGTCGAGCCGACCAGCCTCGAAATCCAAGACGGCGAAATCTTCGGTCTGATGGGCTATTCCGGCGCGGGCAAATCCACCCTGTTGCGCCTGATTAACCTGTTGGAACGTCCCGACAGCGGCAAGGTCAATGTGTGCGGACAAGAGCTGACCGCGCTCGATGCCGCAGCATTGCGTCAGGCGCGGCAGAATATCGGCATGGTGTTTCAGCAGTTCAATCTTTTGAGCAACCGCACCGTTGCCGACAATGTTGCCTTTCCTTTGGAAATCGCCGGATGGTCGTCTGAAAAAATCAAAGAACGCGTTAAAGAATGCCTTGAAATCGTCGGCCTGACCGAACGCGCCGACCACTACCCCGCCCAGCTTTCCGGCGGACAAAAACAGCGCGTCGGCATCGCCCGCGCGCTCGCACCCAAACCCCAAGTCATCCTCGCCGACGAACCCACTTCCGCCCTCGACCCCGCCACCACGCGCAGCGTCTTGGAATGTTTGGAAGACATCAACAAACGCTTCAACGTCACCATCGTCATCGTGACCCACGAAATGAGCGTCATCCGCCGCCTATGCGACCGCGCCGCCCTCTTGGATAAAGGAAAAGTGGTGGAAATCGTCGAAGTACGCGGCAACCAAATCCACGCCCAATCCGAAATCGGGCGCGAACTGATTCGGGAGGACTGATATGGCAGACTTAACATTCGAACAAGCCGTTTCCACCATCGTCGGCATGAAAGACGAAATCGTCCGCGCATTGGGCGAAACTTTCGTCATGGTCGGGCTGTCCACCACGATTGCCGTCATCTTCGGCACCCTGCTGGGCGTCTTGCTTTTCGTGACTTCCAACCGCCAGCTTCATTACAACAAGCCGGTGAATTTCCTGCTCGACAACTTAGTCAACCTGATGCGCGCCTTCCCCTTCGTCATCCTGATGATTGCCATGATACCCGCCACCCGCGCCATCGTCGGCAGCACCATCGGCCCGATTGCCGCCTCGCTGGTATTGAGCGTGTCCGGCCTGTTTTACTTTGCCCGACTGGTGGAACAAAACCTGCGCGAAGTCCCCAAAGGCGTGATTGAAGCCGCCACCGCCATGGGCGCATCGCCGCTTGCCATCGTCCGCAAAGTCCTCTTGAACGAAGCGCGCGCGGGCATGGTTTCCAGCATCACCGTCCTCGCCATCGGCCTGCTCTCATACAGCGCGGCGGCAGGCATGATAGGCGGCGGCGGCTTGGGCGACCTCGCCATCCGCTACGGCTACTACCGCTACCAAACCGAAGTCATCATCTTCATCGTCGCCATCCTCGTGCTGCTCGTTATCCTGATTCAAAGCACCGGCAACGCGTTGGCGCGAAAATTGGACAAACGTTAAACCTCACAAACGTAAACAAGGTCGTCTGAAAATACACCTGATGCATTTTCAGACGACCTTTTGAGTGAAAAATACAACATGAAATCCGCCAAAAAAATTCTAATTGCCGTTTATTTAGTCAATATCGGCAATATCCTTTGGTACTTTATCGGCCCCATGAACCATATGCCGAAAATATGGTACATAGGGCTGAGTATCGGCATCTTTCTTGCCCAACTCGTCATCTTGGAAAAATTAGAACACCCGCCCTCCGACGTCAACGCGCACAACAGCAAAATGATGCGTAACGATATGGGTTTCTTCATTTTATTGTGTGTCGGGCTATTGGCTGTCTTTATGATATGGTCCCTTATCGCTTCCCCTGTCCCCATCTGGGGCATCCTTTCATTTGACGATATGGTTTCCATAGGGGAAATGAACGGGTCAATTGGCACGATGGACATCGATGAAATGGGCGAAATCAGCGAGCCGGATGAAAGTGCCATGATGGCAGAAGACTATGATGATGAAATGGACGGACACGCCGTAATCGACGGAACAGATGAAATGTATGAAAGTGCCGATACCGCCTTTGATATTTCTCCGTTCGCCACCTCGTTGGATTGGCTCAAGCTCATCTCAGCCCTGACTTTTAAAGCGGGATTGATTTGGCTGTGTTACCGTTCCATCAAAGGCCTGTACCTCACCATAAAAAACCGTCCCGTTTCCCATAAATGGATTTAAAATCCCAACTGTCCCGACGGCAGAGGCCGTCTGAAAAATCGACTTAACACTTACTAGGAGTAAAACATGCAGACAAACACCTTCTTCAAAACCCTTTCCGCCGCCGCGCTCGCCTTGATACTGGCAGCCTGCGGCGGTCAAAAAGACAGCACATCCGCCGCATCCGCCGCATCACCTGCCGCCGACAATGGCGCGAAAAAAGAAATCGTCTTCGGTACGACCGTCGGCGACTTCGGCGACATGGTCAAAGACCAAATCAAACCTGCGCTGGAGAAAAAAGGTTATACCGTCAAACTGCTTGAATTTGCCGACTACGTCCGCCCCAACCTCGCTTTGGCAGAAGGCGAACTGGACATCAATATTTTCCAGCACAAGCCTTATCTGGACGACTTCAAAAAAGAACACAAATTAGACATCACCGAAGCCTTCCAAGTGCCGACCGCGCCTTTGGGCCTGTATCCGGGCAAACTGAAATCGCTGGACGAAGTCAAAGACGGCAGCAGCGTTTCCGCGCCTAACGACCCGTCCAACTTCGCCCGTGCGCTGGTCATGTTGAACGAATTGGGCTGGGTTAAGTTGAAAGACGGTGTTAATCCGCTGACTGCTTCCAAAGCCGATATCGCCGAAAATCCGAAGAACATCAAAATCATAGAGCTTGAAGCCGCACAACTGCCGCGCAGCCGCGCCGACGTCGATTTCGCCATCGTTAACGGCAACTACGCCATGAGCAGCGGCATGAAGCTGACCGAAGCCCTGTTCCAAGAACCGAGCTTCGCCTACGTCAACTGGGCAGCCGTCAAAACCGCCGACAAAGACAGCCAATGGCTCAAAGACGTAACCGAAGCCTACAACTCCGACGAGTTCAAAGCCTACGCGCGCCAACGCTTCGCAGGTTACAAATATCCTGCCGCCTGGGGTGAAAACGCAGCAGCCGGCGCAAAAGCCGAAGCCGCTTCCACCGCTTCGGCAGCAAGTGCCACAGCAGCCTCCGCAGCAAGCACCGGTGCTTCCGCAGCAAAATAAACTGTAAGCCCTAAAGCAAAAGGTCGTCTGAAACCCCAAATCAGGTTTCAGACGACCTTTTTGCCGTATATGGCGGAAATATAGTGGATTAAATTTAAATCAGGATAAGGCCTAAGGAGCGGGAAATATGGCTGCGAAGGTCTCAGGTCGTCTGAAAACCTGATTTGTCAGGAATTTCAGACGACCTTTGGGTGATTGGGGGGAGTGTTTGCCAAATGTAGGAAGCTGCTGTTTTGTACTTATTGTCAGGCTCTCTCCAGCCATGCGCTCAAACCTCCTCCGTCGCGGTTTTCAAGTTTCAACGTCAGGCCGTGGAGTTTGGCGATGTGTTCGGCGATGGACAAACCCAGTCCGCTGCCTTGGGCATTTTGTCCGGCAGGACGGTAGAAACGTTCTTTAATCCGCGACAGATGTTCGGGGGCGATGCCGGTGCCTTGGTCGCGTACTTCGATACGGTCAGCGTGAAAATACAGTCCAACCTCGCTGTTTTCGGGCGAATAGCGCACAGCGTTGTCGAGCAGGTTGCGCAACATGAGTTGCAGTAGCGCGTCGTCGCCTTGCAGGAGGGGCGGCTCGGCAAGAAATTCGCGCTTGAGGCGGATGCGTTTTTCGCGGGCGGAGAGGTTGGTGTTTTGCAGCACTTGGCTGCTGAGGCTCTCCCAATTGATGGGGGCGGTATTTTTCAGGCCTTGTTCGGGATCGAGCCGTGCCAGCGTGAGCAGTTGGTTGATTAGGTGTTCGGCGCGGTTGAGGCTTTGTTGGATTTGTTGCAGGTGGTAGGGCTGTTCGGCAGTGTCGCTGAGGGCGAGGACTTCGGCCTGCACTTTCAATGCGGCAAGCGGGCTGCGCAGTTCGTGGGCAGCATCGGAGGTAAAGCGTTGTTCTCGTTCGATGCTGGTCTGAACGCGGGCAAACAGGCGGTTGAGGGCATCGACCAGGGTTTGGGTTTCCTGCGGTACGGCTCGGCTGACGGGAGCAAGGTTGTCGGCGCGGCGTTCGGACAATTCTGATGCGAGCTCTTTCAGCGGGTAGATGCTGCGTTTGACCGCCAGATGCAGTAGCAACACCATCAGCGGCAGAACAAGCAGCGAGGCGGCAAGGTGTGCCCAAACAATGTTCCACAAAATTTCAAGGCGGTTGCGCCAGGGTTGGGCGACGGCGACTGTCTGTCCGGTTTTCCCGTCGTGGTAATAGATGACGCGTAGGCTTTTTTCCTGCCAAGGCTTCCCGATGTCGGTGAAGCCGGAAATTTTGCGGAATGGAATTTCTTTACCCCTTTTGTCTGAGAGCAACAGCCTGCCGTCTGCATTCCAGACGGAGATGCCGTTTTGTTTGTCTTCTGCAAAACCGGTATGGCCTTTGCCCAGGCTTTTTTTAACTTTGGGCAGCAGCACGGCTTTTTCCGGTTCGATGTAGGGCAGTGATTGGGCAAGGTCGCTCATCTGACTGTCGGCGGATTCATTCAGTTCGTGTAACGCCATTGCCAGTGAAACAGCGTTGGCGGCGAACCATGCCAAGAGCAGTCCGCTGCCGATATAGAGTATCAGGCGTTTGCGGATAGAAGTTTCGGGCGGAAGCTTTTTAAACATGGAACGACCTTTTTGTGCAAGGGAGCTGTTTCTTCAATTTTTGCGTTTTCAGACGACCTTAAGGCATTTCTCCGAGTTGGTAACCCAATCCGCGCTTGGTTTGAATCACGGATGAACCGATTTTTTTGCGCAGGTTGTGGATATGCACTTCGACCGCGTTGCTTTCAACTTCTTGATCCCAGCCGTATAGTTTGTCTTCGATTTGGGCGCGGCTGATGATGTGTTTCGGATTGGCGACCAGCATTTCCAGCAGCCGCCATTCGCGCGCGGTCAGGTTCAGCGGCTTGCCGTCAAGTGTGGCGGTTTGGGCGGAGGTATCCAAATACAGGCTGCCAAAGGTCAGGCCGCTGTCGCTGCGTCCGTGGCTGCGGCGCACCAAGGCATTCAGCCGTGCTTCCAGTTCTTCCAATGCAAACGGTTTGCACAGGTAATCGTCCGCGCCGCTGTTCAACCCGGTCAGGCGGTCGGGCAGCGCATCGCGTGCCGTCAGAATCAGCACGGGTAGCGTCAGACCTTGTTTGCGCCAGTGCCGCAATATTTCTATGCCGTCGATGTTCGGCAGACCCAAATCCAACACCGCCGCATCATAAGGCGCAGCCAGTGGTGCGGACTGTCCTTGAGCGCCATCTGAAAACCAGTCCACCGCCATACCGAGCTTTTTCAGCCCGGCGGCAATACCGTCGCCGATGTGCGGGTCGTCTTCCACCAGCAGGATACGCATAAAGATACTCCTGTTTGTTCGGATAAATGCAGTGAATTCAAATCAAGACGCTCTGCCCCGCCATTTCCCGCCTTCGCAAGAAAAGGTATGACGAAAACCGGGTGCCTCTATTTTAATTGGCTCTATATGATATGGATTGTATAGCGGATTGGCTTGAAACTCGTTTTGTTGTACTGCCTTGCTTCAAAACAATATTGTAAGGCAGTGTCGTCTGAAAACCAAAGTCGGGATGGCAATGGAACATCATGCAGACTGCCCGTTTTACCCTTGGTTTCAGGCTGAGGCCTGTCATTAAAACAGGCTGGGCTTAAGTAGAACTTAAGAAATTTGGAGGAATAAATATAAAATAAAAACAATAATTTGAATAAAATTTATAGAAAAATCTTTTTCTTAAGGTTCGCTTAAGTTTGGTTTGTTTTAATACGCTCAATCCAGCAGACACTGTTGGCAGATTTCAAATACACAAACATTTTTATTTTTATCCGACAAAAAAGGAAACATCATGAAATTCAGCAAAAAAGGTCTCATCATCGCCGTCGCAACCGCACTGACCATCGGTACTGCCAGTGTTGGTGCATATGCCGCAGGTGCCATACCCGGAACCAAAGCCGCCGCTTTCTCCAGTAGCAAAATCAGTGCCGCCCAAGCTGTCGATTACGCAGTGGCCAAAATTCCCGGCCGCGCCGTCGAAGTCGATTTCCGCCACAAAAACGGCCAGAACTACTATAAAGTAGAAGTAGTTACCGATGACCAGAAACAAGAAGTCTTCGTCGATGCAGCCAACGGGCACATCATCGAAAGCCGCCCAGACTACGACAAAAAACCGCTCCAACCTCTGCCGAACACCAATATTTCCCTGAAACAAGCGATTGCCGCAGCCGAAGCCAAAACAGGCGGCCGCGCGAAGGATGCCGATTTGAGCTACAAAAAAGGCCCGTCAGTTTATAAAGTGGAAACCGTCAACAACATCCAAAAATACGAAGTACGCATCGATGCCAACAGCGGTCAAGTACTGTCTTCACACATCGATTTATAAAGTAAAAACCGATTCGTGGCGACCTGTCAAAAGGTCGTCTGAAAAGTGAACTGGCCCCCAAATCTTGGACACTCATAAAAGCCTATTCAGGTGCTCTGTGCAAGCTGGGTTCTGTATGCGACAGGACTCAGCTTTTTCAATTTCAAA
>CAUOMQ010000145.1:0-6691 GCA_963456805.1 uncultured Neisseria sp.
CCGCAGGCGTTGCCCCGCAAACCCAAGCCGTTACCATCCCGCCCGCCCGCCACGACGCGCCGAGACGTTGGATTGCCCACCTGCCCGGTTTCAAAATCAGCGAAAACAAAGCCCAAGCATTATGGGAACTCGCCGGCAAAAGCATAGAGGGCCTGCAAACCGACAAAGCCCTCCCTGCCGACTGGCAAACATGGCGCAGCGAAACACAAAACGCCGCCCTGCTCGAAAACCTAAAAACCTTCTTCGCACAAACGTCATCTGAAAACCAAGAAGCAACGGTTTCAGAGTGCGCAGCCTCCCCGTGGGACTGCCTCAACGAAGCCGTAGCAGGCAAAACCTTTGTGTTAACCGGCACGCTGCCCACCCTCAAACGCGACCAAGCCCAAGCCTTGATCGAAGCCGCAGGCGGCAAAGTTTCCGGCAGCGTGTCCAAAAAAACCGACTACGTCGTCGCCGGAGAAGCCGCAGGCAGCAAGCTGGAAAAAGCCAATGCCTTGGGTGTGGCGGTATTGAGTGAGGAAGAGCTTCTGGCAATGCTGGATTAAGCATTTATTAAAGATACTCAAGGATGTGACCGAGCCAACTTCCCGACTGTCCAAATCGTTGATTCTGTTCTCAATCAATTTGGCAACTTATCGGGGAATGAACACTCTAAATCTGTTGAACGCCTTTTAAATGCCTTACCTTTTTGCCGCCGACAATGTGGCAACCAAGTCAAACCTAGACAACCGAGGTCGTCTGAATTTTCGATTCGACAATCAAATAGAAGGAAACTGAATGAAACCGATCAAAAAAGCCGTCTTCCCCGTAGCCGGTATGGGTACGCGCTTTCTGCCCGCTACTAAAGCCAGCCCAAAAGAAATGCTGCCCATCGTCGACAAACCGTTGATTCAATATGCGGTAGAAGAAGCAGTAGAAGCAGGCTGTACCGAAATGGTGTTCATCACCGGCCGCAACAAACGCAGCATCGAAGACCATTTCGACAAAGCCTACGAGCTGGAAACCGAGTTGGAAATGCGTCAAAAAGACAAACTGCTGGAACACGTCAAAGACATTCTGCCTTCCAACATTACCTGTCTTTACATCCGCCAGGCCGAAGCTTTAGGCTTGGGACACGCCGTATTGTGCGCCCGCGCCGCAGTGGGTGACGAACCCTTCGCCGTCATTCTTGCCGACGACTTGATTGACGCGCCCAAAGGCGCACTGAAGCAAATGGTCGATATCTACAATCAAAGCGGCAACAGCGTTTTGGGCGTGGAAACCGTCGATCCGTCGCAAACCGGCTCGTACGGCATTGTTGAAGTGGAAAAACTGAAAAACTTTCAAAGAATTACCAATATCGTTGAAAAACCGAAACCCGAAGAAGCACCGTCCAACCTTGCCGTTGTCGGCCGCTACATCCTGACCCCGCGCATTTTCAGCCTTCTGGAAAACCTGCCGCGCGGTGCGGGCAACGAAATCCAACTGACCGACGGCATTGCCCGCCTGTTGGATCACGAGTTCGTCCTCGCCCATGCCTTCGACGGCAAACGCTACGACTGCGGCAGCAAACTGGGTTATCTCGAAGCCACTGTCGCCTATGGCTTGAAACATCCGGAAACCGGCGCGCAGTTCCGCGAACTGCTGAAACAATACATCCCCCAATAAAGCAAATAAGCAAAAGGTCGTCTGAAATTTCAGACGACCTTTTTTTGTATGGAATGCACGGCTTTCCATGTCAAAACCGAAGCGCAATTTTTAAAGCGGCCTCGCCCGCAAATCTTCCGACGTATCGCAGCTGAAAAAAACATCTTCCAAACCGAAATGCACAGTCCTTGCCCGTTGCTGATGCAGCCAGCCGCTCAAGGTTTTCATCCCCGAATACAGATACGGGACAGTGCTTTGCAGGATTTGCGGACGGATATACATTACGTTGTGATGCGGCGTGACCGGCGTTTCCACATAAAACGCGTTGCATAAAGGCGTGCGCTTGGAAACCGTTTCAAATTTTGCCACCAAATCTGCCGGCAGCGCGGGCATATTGCACGGCACCACCAGCAGCCAATCCGCCGCCGCAATCTGCAAATCATTGGCAGCCGTACACAAAGCCGCCAGCGGTCCCAAATGCTGCCATTGGCGCGAATCGGCAAAAACATGCGCGCTGCGGCGTGCATATTCTTCCAAATTCCGGTTGGCGCTGATAGCGATGTGTTCAACCTGTGGACTTACCGCCTCAATAACATGATCAATCAAAGGCTTGTCACGCCACAACGCTAATCCTTTATCCGCCCCTCCCATTCGCTCACCTTGCCCGCCAGCCAATATCAATGCGAAGGTTTTCATTTTGGTAGTCCTTTGTGAAGTCTCTGGTTTTGTGTGCCCATACTGTTAATCGGCTAATTCTTATCTTTTTAATTCATGGATGTTGTGTTCCGACCGATTCCCTGAGAAATCGGCATATCGCTCGAGGTCGTCTGAAAAGACGATTGCCCGCGATAAAATTCATATAAAGTGAATTTTATCATAACACGATTTTACATTAAAGCGCATATCACCTCATTCACACCAAATTCCTTTTCGGACAGGTTGTTTCCCCGCTTAAAGAATGATATGTTTATAACATTTGGCAACACAACGCCCTTCCTTTATTCCATGAGCTTACGAACCCTATTTTCAGGCGGCTTGAGCCTGTCCTCACGATTAAAACTGCTGACTGTCTTGTGGGTTGGTTCGGCCTTGTTGTCCGTCATCCTGACCCTGATTTTATCGCTGAGGCTGGAAAACGCAGCGACCGTCATTGAAGATGCCGGCAGCTTGAGAATGCAGGTTTATCGTTTGGCTTATATGGCGGGCGAGCGCACTCCGCAAGCGCAAATTGACAACCAGTTACGCGAATTTGAAAAGACGCTTCTGCGCATCACCACCAGCGATGCCATCTATCCCCTGATGCCTTCGGAAACACCGCCGGCGTATAATCTCATACAGTCCATGCTCTTAATCGACTGGAAATCAAACATCCAACCCGCGCTGAAACATTACCGCAGACCGACGCAAATCGAACTCTACCGCTTTGCCGGCAATATCGAATTGTTCTTACAGGCATTGGAAAACGCCAACGAAAAAAACACCTTGTGGCTGCGCCGTTTCCAAATGGCGATGATGCTGATGATTTTTGTCGCCGCAGGTTTAATGATCGTATGGCACTACGCTTGGATTATCCGTCCGCTGGAAACCCTGCGAGACGGCGTGGAAACCATCAGCCAAGGCCGGTTCGGCGTACAAATCGATACCGAACAGATTCAAGAGTTTGCCCAAGTCAGCAAGGGCTTCAATCAAATGAGCAGTCGTCTAAAAGTCCTCTATACCGATTTGGAAGGACAAGTCGCCAGACAAACCCAAGACCTCGCCCGTCAAAACCGTGACCTGACCCTGCTCTACCAAACCACGCGCGACCTGCACCAAACCCTTACCCCGCGCGAAGCAGCAGAAGAATTCCTCGCACGAACCCTGCCAGCCGTTTCCGCAAGCGCAGGCAGCATCCGCCTTTTAGACAACGACCGTAAAAACACAAACCTAGTCGCCTCCATCGGTTTGTCTGAAGCTGAAGGCGACGATTCGGACACCGAACAAACCCAACCGGTCGAAAAAGCATCCGAATTCAAACACAGCGCCGTTTTTCCCATCACCTATCAAGAAGAAGAACTCGGCATCCTGACCCTATATTTTTCAGACGACCCCACGCTCAACGACAACGACAACGAACTCCTGCGTACATTATGCGGTCAATTAGGTGTATCCATCGCCAGCAGCCGTCTCGAACAAGAACGGCGCTTGCTTGCCGTACTCCAAGAGCGCAACCTGATTGCACAAGGCTTGCACGACAGCATCGCCCAAGCATTAACCTTCCTCAATCTGCAAGTTCAAATGCTCGAAAGCGCGTTCCACGCCGACCAAAAAGACCAAGCCGAAGAAAACATCCGCTTCATCAAAGACGGCGTACAAGAATGTTACGAAGACGTGCGCGAACTTCTGCTGAACTTCCGGACCAAAATCAGCAACAAAGACTTCCCGGAAGCCGTAACCACCCTGCTGTCCAGGTTTAAACGCCAAACCAAAATCAATGTCGAAACAGTATGGCAGGACGACGGCCGCACATTAAACGATGACGAACAGCTACAAATCATCTTCATCCTGCAAGAAAGCCTGTCCAACATCCGCAAACACGCCAAAGCCCAACACGTCAAAATCAGCATGCTCAACCAACAAAACTTTACCCTGAGCATCGAAGACGACGGTATCGGCTTTAACCCGCAACACCTGCACAAACTCTCCGGCGAACATGTCGGACTCGGCATCATGCAAGAGCGCGCGCGCCGCATCAATGCCAACCTAGACATCCAATCCCAGCCCGAACAAGGCACAACCGTTACCTTAACCTTACCGCAACACAAGAGAACGACCCATGACTATTAAAATCATCCTCATTGACGACCACACACTCTTCCGCAGCGGCATCAAAGCCCTGCTCTCCCGTCAAAGCGACTTCGAAGTCATCGGAGAAGCCGCCGACGGTTTGTCCGGCGTCAAAATGGCGGAACAGCTCAAACCCGACGTCGTCTTACTCGACCTTGACATGCCCGTCATGAACGGCCGCGAAGCACTGGCACAAATCTTGGGCGTCAACCCGAACCAAACCATCATCATGCTGACCGTTTCCGAAGACAGCGACGATCTGACCGAATGCATGCGCATCGGCGCGCGCGGCTTTTTGCTGAAAAACATCAACGCCGACTTCCTGCTCGACAGCATCCGCAAAGCCGTGGACGGCGACAACGTCTTCTCTCCCGAAATGACCACCCGCCTCGTCCAATCCCTGATTTCCCCGTCCGCACCGCGCACCGACCAGGCACTCTCCACCCTCACCCCGCGCGAACTCGAAATCCTCGGCTACCTCGCCGCCGGACACAGCAACAAAGTCATCGCCCGCCATTTGGACTTGGCAGAATCCACCGTCAAAGTCCACGTCCAGAACCTGCTGCGCAAACTCAACCTCAGCAGCCGCGTCCAAGCCGCCGTTTACGCCGTCCAACACAAAGTCCCGCAACCTGAAATCAATTAAACGGCTCAGGATGCTGATGCGAAAGCGGTAAAAACAAAAAAGGTCGTCTGAAAACGGACATAGCAAATTTCGCTAAAACCATTTTCAGACGACCTTTCCCATCAAATAGGCGTAGAAATGAAGATACTGATTTATTCGGTTTTACTTCCCATCAGCTTACTTGTCCTGCCCCATCTCATCGGCTTAATGCTCCCTCAAACACGCCGACTCAGCAAAACAACCATATTCGATGCACCGATAGACCGTGTCTACCAAACCATTACCGACAATCAACATTGGCAATACCGCTCTTCTTTAGACAATTTACAAATTGTCAGCCAAGAAAAAGACAAAGAAATTTGGCTCGAAACAACAGGCAAAATAACCATCCGATTTATCACCGTAGAAAAACGCGAACCAGATTATTACGCCTTTAAAATGGAACACCAACTGTTTCATGGCACATGGGCAGCCGAATTAGAAGCCATATCCGCCAACCGCACCCTCTTTACTGCTACCGAAAATATCTGCTACAAAAACCCAATCATTCGCCTCATAGCTTACGCATTGATGGATTTAGACACAGCAATGCAAACCTATCAGGATGATTTGGATAAAGAATTGAGAAGAAGGCAAACAACTTCCAACCCAGACTTTTCAGACGACCAACTGCCCTGATCAAAGCCTAAATCCCCAAACACCACCAACCATAAAAAATAAAAAAGCCGTCTAAAATGACGGCTTTTTTGTATCCCATAACTGTCCCAGCATGTCGTAAGTATATGTTTCATATGATTATAATGGTGCGGACGGAGAGACACAAACTAAAGGCATAATTCATTGTTTTATATTATAAAAATAATAAAGCAATTCAAATATACCCACAAAAAACACCACATTTTGCAAAGGTCAAAAAATAATTTAGCAGTTTAGGCCGGTCATTATAACTTTTTTTGGGCGTGTTGTTATTTGAGTGATTAGGCCGGCGGCTTCTCTCTCAAATTTAAACTGCTATATATATATAAAAAACACTGGTTACCCTGGTTACCTGGTTACCAGCCCCTAAAAACCTTTATAAATCAACGATAATGCGGTAACCAGTTATGCCCTTGTCATTGGTTACCAGTGCCGGTTAAGTGGTTACCCGCCGCGTTTTGCTTTCTTTTCATGGACTTGCAAAAATCTAGGGACTGCGTTATTACGCGCGCGCGTATTGGTGTCGAAATTATTTATTCCACTGCCTGCCTTTTGGGTAGATATGGCGTAAATAGGCTAAAATTGCGCTGTAAGCGTGTTTCATTGATTGGGTAGCAACTGTATTTTTGCCCGACGGGGTGAAAAATACAGTTGCTACACCTTGGTTTTAAAGTTTGTGCCACCCTCAGGTGGGGTGTGTGGCGCAGCCACGAACGCGGTTAGCGGGGATGCAGGCTACGGCTTACTTTTTTTGTTGTGTGCTTTAAGCCATTTTTGCATTTGTTCAATTTCCGCTTGTTGTGCGTTAATAATATCCTCAGCAAGCTTACGCATCTCAGGATTCTTTCCGTATTTTAATTCAACTTCCGCCATTTTTACTGCGCCAATATGGTGTGGCAACATACCTGCTGCAAAAGC
>CAUOMQ010000146.1:0-6643 GCA_963456805.1 uncultured Neisseria sp.
CCTTAGAGAATCGTTCTCTTTGAGCTAAGGCGAGGCAACGCCGTACTGGTTTAAGGTTAATCCACTATACATTCAACGCAAAGCAACGCGCCCCAATCTTGCAATGACGGTTATTCGTCTTTTATTTTGCCGCGCAAACTCAAGGTTTGCCTTACCGGATGCGAATAGGTGTCTTTTTCCGCCGTCAGTTCCAACTCCAGCTCCGTCAGTTTTTGCAAATACTCGGAAGCCATAACCGTCGGCTCATTTGTCAATTCTTCAAACTGCTTTTTCGCCTCATCAAACCGACTCAGTTTGCGCAACATTTCTCCGCGCACAAGCTTGGTATTCACACGCTTTTCAGCCGGCAGGCTGTCATCTTTCAAAGTCAAATCGGCGTAATGCAGGACTTTCTCCAGATCTTGCTGATGACCACCCAGCCAGCTGGCATGCAAAAATATCGACATCATTTGTTCTGCGTTTTGATTTTCGCCTGCCAACTCCAACATCACCCCCGCCAACCTTTGCGCTGAGGCCTTTTCAGCCACCTGCTTGAGATAAGCCTCGCTTCGGATGACTTTTTCATACTTATCCAATTCTTGTTGCGTAAAGTCGTCCTTAAACATGACAAACTTATTGCTCGGACAAACCGGAATAGGGGCAGGCGCCATAACCATGCCTACCGGCTCTAAATCAGTCTTCATATCGATCGAAAAGCCCGACATTACCATAACCGATGTGAATTTTTCGCCGCCTATCGGACAAGTATGCTCGACCGGACGCGTAGTCAGCGCATGGGCATGCGTACAAACGGCAAGTGACAAGACGAATGCTGAAAGTTTGATTTTCATTGGGATTTCCTTAATATTTGCGTATTTAAAGCGGCATAAATCTTGTTTTGCCTGCCCAAAATTTGAATTTATCATCAAAACGGGTAATTCTAATCACAAAGAACCCATATTCGCAAACAATAAAGGCTTGCACCAGACTCTAAGCCTGGTCGCAAGCCTTCTGCTCTCACATACCGTGATTGATTCACGCTTCCGCCGATTTGCCGGTCACTTTTTCAAACGCTTGAATCAGCCTTCCAATCACGGCATCTTCGCCAAACTCGTTCAAACAATCTGCACGCAATTTTTCCGCCGAAAATTTCTCGCGTTCTTCATACATCCGAATCAGTGCCTCGCTCAATGCCTCTATGTTTTCAGTCGGAATCAGATAACCATTATCCTCATTAACTATCGACTGAGGTCCGCCGCACATTGTCGCAATGACCGGCAAGCCTTGTGACAGCGCTTCGATAAACACCACGCCGAACGTTTCCACACGGCTGGCGAGTACAAAAGCATTGCTATGGCGCATCAAGTCCAAGACCTCATCCGTCTTCAACGCGCCCAAAAAGGTGACGGCATGACCGATGTTCAATTCGTTGACCAAGCGGCGCAGATTTTCCGCCTCCGCGCCATTGCCGCCGATTTTGAGTTTGAGGAAGGGATACTTTTCCAAAGCCTTGGCAAAGGCGGGAAGCAATAAATCATGCCCTTTCAGATGGCGCAAGTGAGAGACGGAGCAAAACGTGAAATCCTGATGGGACTTATCAAAAGGCTCGAACGGACGCGCAAAGTTATCGCCCAAAATATTCGGCAGATATTCCCAGTCCAAACCGTATTTCTCGCGCAGCAATGCACAAAAATCCTTGCTAACCGCAAAACGCGCCTGACAATGTCGGGCGGATTCTTTCATACTGGGCCATTGGTTCGGACGGACCAGGTTGCGGGCAATCGCGCTGCTGTGTTCGGTAATCACATAAGGAATACCGTATTTCTTAGAAATTTCATGCGCCAAAACGCCGCCGAAATTCATTGTATGCGCATGGAGGACATCAGGTTTGCCGTTTTCTGCCACATACCGCTTAAAAGCCTTCATGCCCGCCCTTACCCAACGAATACGGTCGATATCGACGACGGGGCAATGCGGGAAAAAATACATGCTGTCGTAAACATAAGTATTCAAACCGCCCTGCCGGTGATGCCGCATTCCATAAGGTCCGGTCAAAATACTTTTCCATTCCGTCCGCAACGAACGGAACAAAGGTGCAATGACCCCTACTTTCAAACCTTTGCGCTGCAAAGCTTGAGCTTGCAAACGGAAGAAAATCCCGTCCACATCCGTTTCGGATTTCGGATACCACGATGGAAGAACGACAACATGCATTTTTTACTCCTTACGCCAACCCTGCCAAAGACAATCTGCATCATTGCCCACAAAGTCAAAAAATATAAAAAACAATAATTTAGTTATATTACAAACAACCGCAAGTTTTCAAGTGATTATAAATAACAACATTACAACTCAAAGCATGAATTAAAACATACATATGACAAAGTACCCAAACCACAAGTTAAAAAAACCTCTCCTTTTTTTTCAACTGCCTGATTTAAATCAAAATAATATATGACATATAACAACACTTTTAAAACCGCATCCACCAAACCATCTCATCACACGCATTGCCTTTTCCCGTTTCAGACGACCCATAGGCTAAACAACGGTAACACCATGCTGTTTACCTCCTACTTCGCCCGATAAAACATGTTCATCTGCACCACAAGCTGACTGGGACATCAACCGTCATTTCCTTGAAGCAAAAAAATAAAAAGGTCGTCTGAAATCTCGTATTTGATTTTTCAGACGACCTCTCAGTCATAGCGAAAAGGTTATTCATATGCCGCAACCTTTTCAGACGACCTCATCAAACAGCAAACATGATCTTTGCCGTTTTAAGCTGTCATTACAATCAATCAAGCATCTACCGGCTTCCAGTCCGCGCCTTTTACCGGCGGCAACCAAGATTGCGTACCGCTGGCGGAAAATTCCCACAGGATGTCGGGGAAGCCGTAATGGTCGGCGCGCGCCGGGTCGAGTTGCGTTTCGATTTCGGCTTCGCGGCCTTCGCGGATTTGTGTGGCGATGTGCGGATTGATCATGACGGTTTTGCCCAATGCGATAAATTCCGCCCAGCCGGTTTCAAACGCCGCCAGAATATCGTCGGCGGTAAACAGGTTGCCCACGCCGATAAGGGGCAGTTTGCCGTTGATGCGGTCGTGGATGAACTGCATACGGGTTTGCGCCGTATCGCCGCCGCGTCGGATTTTCTTGTCGAATTCCCACAAGGAAACGTGCAGGTATTGCAGCGGCTTTTGCACTAAGGCGTCAATCAGTGCGCCGGTTTCGGTCATGGTCAGCCCGTCTTCGCCTGCCTCTTCGGGCGAGAAACGGTAGCCGATGATGAAGTCGTTGCGCTGGTGTTTTTCACGGACGGCGGCAACGGCGTCGACGACGGCGAGCGGAAAGCGCATTCTGTTTTCCAAGCTGCCGCCCCATTGGTCGCTGCGGCGGTTGCTTTGGGCGGAGTAAAACTGTTGGATTAAATAGCCGTTCGCGCCGTGGATTTCCACGCCGTCAAAGCCTGCGCGAATCGCCAAATCGGCAGCTTGGGCGAAGGAGGCGATGAGTTCTTCCACTTCTGCAGCACTCGCTTCACGCGCACCTTCTTCCTCGCTGGCGGACGCGCTGATTTTGTCGCGGCGGTTGAGTTCCGCCATCGCTTTAGAGCCGCCGTGATGGATTTGCAAAATCGCTTTCGCGCCTTGTTTTTGAATGATTTGGGCGGTTTCTTTCAGGCTGTCGATGCAGTGTTCGCCCGTAGCTTCGGGCTGTCCTCGAAAGGCCTTGCCGCCGTCTTGAACCAAAGTGGCGGCGGAGATAAAGAGACCCATATCGCCTGCGCGGTTACCGAGAAACGTGCGCTCTTGGTCGCTGATTAAACCGTCGGCGTGCGAACCGAAATGGGTCATGGGCGCAACGGCAAGGCGGTTTTTGACGGTTACGCCGTTGTTTAGTGTGAAAGGTTGGAAAAGCGGGGCGTATTTGGGATTCATTTTGTTCTGTCGAAAATTAATAACATCGACAGAATTGGGACAAATAGGGAATTATCAAGAACGAGGTCGTCTGAAAACACGGTTTCGGAGAAACGGAATGTTTTCAGACGACCTCTCGGCGATACACCTAACAACGATTACCAGAGGTAGGTTACGCTGGCACCGCCGCCCGCACCGCCTTTCGCCGCGCCGACTGCCGAGCCTTTAACCAGCCATTTGCCGCTGGCGGATACTTTGGAAATACCTACGGCGTAACCGCTTTTACCGCGCCAGATACCGCTTGCGACGGAAACCGCACCTTGTCCCGGCTGATATGCCTGTCCGAGGCTGCCGACTGCGATTGCAGCGGCGGAGCCTGAATCGGCGCGCTCTTCAAGTTTGTCCATACGGACTTTGGCTTCGTTGCGCAAAGCGGCGATTTGGGTCTGGTGATTGCTCTCGGCTGCGGCAAGGCTGTTTTGGGTTTGGCGGGCAAGGCTTTTCACTTGGGCAACGTTGACCGCATCCGTATCCTCCTTACCCGCAGCAACATTAGTAATCTGGCGGCTGTTTTGTTCGCTGCCGACAGATACCGCGCCCAAAGTCGATACCCATGTTTTGCCCGTTTCGGTACTTGCCGCGCCGGTGGCAAAGTCATGGCCGGCAACGCCTGCTGCAGTATCGGCAACGCTGTCCGTACCGATTGCCACGGAGTTTTGCTGACGCGCTTCTGCTTTGTAGCCCAAAGCAGCGGATTTTTCCTCAAATGCGGCAGCACCTGCGCCCAAAGCCGTTCCGCCCGATTTCCGTACCCGTGCGCGCGTGCCTGCGGCAAGACCGTTGAGCGCAGTGGATGAAGATTCCACGCCCAATGCCACGCTGTTGGTTTCTTCGGCAACCGCGCGCGTACCGACTGCAACCGCCTGATAACCGTTTGCCTCGGCAGCAGATGCCAGCGCAACCGCCTGCGTACCGTTGGCTTTTGCCCTATCCCCGACAGCAGTGGAACTGAGTGCATTGGCTTCGCTGCCGCGTCCAAACGCAACCGCATCAATATCGCCAGCCTTCGCGCTTTCACCGACCGCGATAGAACGCAAACCCGTTGCCTGCGACATCAAACCGACCGCCACCGACTGCCCACCGGAAGCCTTCGATGCGCCGCCGACGGCAATATCGTTGGTTCCTTTTGCATTCGCCCTGAAACCGACGGCAACCGTCCGCAATGCTTCCGCCTTAGCCTCGCTGCCAAATGCCGACGCGCTCAAACCCGAAGCGCTTGAATCATAGCCGGCAGCAACAGACTTATAACCCGCCGCAGCCGCTTTGTCGCCCAACGCGGCCGCATTCTCCCCCGCCTTCGAGTCTTTGCCCAACGCGACCGAACCGTTTTTGTGCATCGTTCCTGTCGCAATACCTTCCGCAACACAAACATTTGCAAAAACAAGGGACAACACCAAACACAGCGGTTTGACGGATAAGTTTAGTTTCATCTTTTCATTCTCCATTTTTGAATTTTTAAAAATATCAACCAAATCCTTATGACTATATTTAGTCATTTAGGATTAGTTATATTGTATAGTATTATTACAATATTATTAATTATATGTAATTAATATTTGATTTGAATCATCTGAAGAAAATGATAAGCAAGGTTTATAGAACGTACGCAACCCATTCAGATTGATAGAACCCAATCATCCAAAAAGGTCGTCTGAAAACATGGTTTCGGAGAAACGGAATGTTTTCAGACGACCTTTTATAGTGGCAAAAAAAAGGCGATACCTTTCAGTACCGCCAAAGCTGCTTTGGTGATGAAACCGGTTATTTCGAGGCGCAGCGGAAGCCTAGGTTGTGCAGGACGTATTTGGATTGCAGGCTGGTGCGTATGCCGTAGCGCAGAAAGGCGGCGTAATTCGACGGGTCGCTGGAGCCTACGGATGCGCCGCTGCAAAACATTTGCGTATCGGCATTGCCAGACGAGAGCAGGCTGCTGTTGAAGTCTTCCGTCCATTCCCAAATCAAGCCGTGCATATCGTAAATGCCCCAGTAGTTGGGTTTGCTTTTGCCGACATCGCGCAAGCCGTTTCTGCCGCCGTCTGCATACCAGTCAAGAATGGTACGGTTGTAGCCCGGTTCGGCAGAACCGTTTTTCTGTGTGGCGGAGGCAAGTCCGGCAAATTCCCATTGGTCTATGGTCGGCAGGCGTTTGCCTTGCGCAGTACAGTAGGCATTGGCGGCAAACCAAGATACGTTGGTTACCGGATGTTTCAGTTCGTTGGGTTTGGGCGCATAGCTGTTGCTGCCGGTTTTAACCCAGTGTTTGAGGTAGGCAGGTTCGGCCTGTTTGGAACTGACTTTGCCTTTTTGCCACTGCGGGTGTTTTTTGACAAACTCTGCAAATTCGGCATTGGTAACGGGATATTTGTCGATTTGGAAGGGTTTGACTTTAATGAGGCTTGTTTCTTTCTTCAGATAGAGCGGGCGGTAGCTGCCGCCTTCTACTTTTGCCATTTCTGCCGCCGCTGCACTGCCGCTTGCGACAAGGGTAAAGAAGGCGAGGAGTGGTATGAGTTTCATAACGGGCTTTCTCATCTGAATACGGAGTATTAGGCTCTGATTATATAGCGAAACCGGATAAAAATCCTTAAAAGCCGTCTGATTATTGTGCTTTGGGCTTGTCGGTTCGTGCATATAGTGGATTAACTTTAAACCAGTACGGCGTTGCCTCGCCTTAGCTCAAAGAG
>CAUOMQ010000147.1:0-6556 GCA_963456805.1 uncultured Neisseria sp.
GCTTGATTACGTTTGATATCGTCTAAAAAAGGTCGTCTGAAAACAGGTTGGCGCAAAATCCGCCATACCCGTTTTCAGACGACCTTTTTGTTTTTTTAAATTTTAAACATCAATCTTTCAACAAAGCCCCCGCCAGCCAAATATTGAACGCTACGCCGACCGTGACCGTAATGCCGAAGGCGGCGACGGCGGGCGTGCCGCTTAGGGCGAGCAGGGCGAAGGAGATGGCGGTGGTAGCGGCGGCAAGCAGCATCCCGCCCAGCCGCGCGGGTGCGCTGTGTCGCGCGGTGAGGGCATAGACGGCGTAATCGACGCCGATGGCGGACACCAAAAGCAGGCCGAACATGGCGAACAGGCTGACGGGGATGCCTGCCAGACCGAGTACGGCGACGGTGCAGACAGCGGCGGCAAGCGGTACGGCAAGGATTTTGGTGCCGCGTTTCATGCCGAACATGCGCCATAAAACCAGCCATGCCAGCGCGTAGGAGGCCAGTTTCAACCACGCCGCCTGATTGCGCGTATGGTGGAAAAGGTCGTTCAGGTGGGCGCGTTTGTCCGCCCAATGTACGCCCGCTACGCTTTGCGCGGCGGAGCGGACGGCGGTGTCGTCGGTCATGCCGTTCAGGCGCACGATGGCGGCGAAACGGCCTTTTTCGACTTCACCCAAATACAGCGGCCGCCAGGCTTCCGCCAAATCGGTTTTCAGCGCGTCGGCAAG
The DNA here is from genome assembly GCA_963456805.1 of uncultured Neisseria sp. Classification (GTDB taxonomy): domain Bacteria; phylum Pseudomonadota; class Gammaproteobacteria; order Burkholderiales; family Neisseriaceae; genus Neisseria. Next base: position 719 of record CAUOMQ010000147.1, read on the forward strand.
CGTCAGCGGCGGCGCATCGGCGGCTTGCAGCAGCGCGTTGCGTAGGGTTTTGTGCGGAATGCCGATATCGACGAGCGGTTGGCGGCTTTCGGGCAGCTTGGACAGCTCGCGCAGGCGGTTTTGCAGTTTTTTCTGTTCGGATACGGGCATCAGGAGTTGGTCGGGAGATTGGAAGCTGACGAGCTTGCCTTGCGCGACTAAAGGTTGCAGGGCGCGGCCGAGTTCGGCGGTTTTCATCAACAAAGCGTCTTCGCTCGGTGCTTCGGCAACCAGGTATTTGCCGCCGAAATCCGCGCCGCTCAACTGCCCGATGCGTTGCACTTCCGCCAGCATTTCAGACGGCATGTTGACCCATTGGCGGATGTCGTCGCGCCAGTCGCTGCGCCACAGCCCGACCGCCAGCAATACGCCGCCGACCATCAGCCAGCCGCGTTTGTGCAGACGGATTTTCAGACGACCCGACAGCGCGTAGAGCCGTTCGGTCAGCGCGGCAAACGGCACGGTTTTGGCACGGTAACGCTGAAACAGCGGCGGCAGCCACAACACCGTCGCGCCAAACGCGCCCGTCAGCGCAAATCCTGAAAACACGGCGGTCTGCCGCAATACGGGCAGCGGCGTGAACCACAAGAGCGCGTAGCCCAATACCGTAATCAGCAGGCTGACGGTAAAGCTCGGCAAGACATGTTTCATGGCGGGTTCGGCCTGCCAGACGGGGTCGTCTGAAAAAGCCGTTTTGCCGTTTTTCGCCCGTGTGCCGAATACCGAAGGCGCGAGCCAGTGCAGCGGGAAATCCACCAGCATCCCGACCAAACTCGTGCCGATGACGATGGTCAGGATATGCACTTCGCCGAAGAACAGCAAAGCCGCCGCCAGGCCGGTCAGCATACCCGCCGCCAAAGGCAGCGTCAGCCAGAACACGCGGACGCTGCGGAATACCCACAGCAGCAGCGCGAAGGTCAGCAGCATCCCCACTGTACTCATCAGCCGGCTTTCCTGCTCCGCCTCTGTTTTGGACGCGGCGGCAAACAGCGCGCCGCCTGCCGCCAGCGTGTCCGCGCCTTTGGCTTTTGCCAGTTTACGGCTTTCCGCCATCAGCGGCAGAAGGGCGTCGTTGCCGGAAAAATTGTCGCCCGCCGCCAGCCGTCCGCGCAGCCAAACCCACGTTTTCCCGTCATCGCCTTCGGTGAACAGCATTCCGTTGTCCATGTTCCACTGCAAACGGCTTTGCGGATTCGCCTTGCCTGCGACAAAACGCCCGAAGCCCAGCCAGTCTTGTTCCAAAGACAAAGGCGAGGGCGCTGCAAACGGGTTGACCGCCGCTTCCGCCCGCGCCTGAAAATACGCTTGCGGATGCTCAAACAGCAGGCGCACCTGTTCGTTTGGCAGCAGCGCCAACCCCAGCTTGCCGATGTCCTTACGCACCTTGTCCAAGTCGGGCGTCACGCTGCTGTCCACTTGCTCGAACACGCCGCTTTTACGCCACAAAGCCGCAATTTCGGAGGTCGTCTGAAACGCCGTTTCCGCGTCTTTGCTGCCCGCCAGCAAAATCACCTGCGTGTTCAACTGCTCTTCGCCCGCCTTGTCCGCCGCCGTCAAAAGCGCGTCAGGCTGCTGTTCACTCGGCAGCAGCGCAGTCAGGTCGGTTTGCAGCCAATTTTGCGTGGAGACGGTGTAGATGAGGAACAGGGTCAGCAGGGCGGTGAAGACGGTGTAGGCGCGGCGGTAGGTAGTCATCATTTTTCAAATGGGTTTGAAGTGTGTCTACGGCATTTTATGGGGAAGTCGGGTGCATTGACAATCCGAATGGATAATCGGCAGGGGAAAGAAACAGGTCGTCTGAAAATGTGTTTGAAACAGAAGACAGTTTCGGATTTTCAGACGACCTGTCGGCGCGGAGGCAGCGGCGTATTTCGGAACACGTTTCGCGTTTGCGACCTCATAGAATTTCTGCGCGCGCCATCATGATTGGGTTGGGTTTGCCGGATGACAAACCGTCGGCAAGGCACAATGTTTCCAAAAAATCGGCAACATCCTGCCAATAATATCCTTGCGTTTCAGAGTGCGCAGCCTCCTGACGGGACGGCCTTTCAGCTTCTTTAGTTTGTCCGCCCAAGGTAACGGGAACGCCGTGTTCCGCGCCGTGTTCGAGCAAAATCCAAATGCTGCCTTCGCGCGTATCGGCGTGGGTGGCTTGGTGTTCGTATGCCCAGCCGACTGCGGCCTGTCCGCCGTTTGGCAAGGATTGTGCGGCGAGCAGCAGGGGGTGGAAACGGGTTTCCAAATGGCGTTCGGTGGCAACTGCTAACGTTGCGCCGTGCGTGCCTAGGGTTTGCGCGGCATGAAAAACGGGGGCGTTGTGCAGGTTGGCGATGAAGTCGAAAGGCATGGCGGCATGGTGGTTGAGCACGTTGTCCGCCATTTTTTCAAACACGGACGGCGAGGAAAACGGTGTGCCGAGAAAGACGGCGCAATCGGGGCGGATTTCGCCTTGTCCGCGCAGCAGGCCTGCGCCGAGTGCGGCAATCAGGCTCAGGCGGCTGAGGCGGCGGGCGTCCGCGCCGCTTTGCTGCTGCAAGGTTTGTTTGAGGATTTTGTTGCCGACGGCGGCTTCGATATCGAAACGCGCGGCGGCGGTGATGCGGATGTCGGGATTTATGATTGCCATTGCCATACCATAGCTGTATTGCTGCCGCCGAAACCGAAATGGTTGGCGAGACAGAAAAGGTCGTCTGAAAAACGAATTTCGCGTCCTTGATAATCGGTACCGCCGCCTTGTTTCAGGGCGGACAAGAGCAGCGCGGTTTCGAGGGCGGCGGTTGCGCCGAGGGTGTGGCCGATTTGCGCTTTGAACGCCATCAGCGGCGGCAGAGTGCCGAACACTTTTTCCAGCGCAGCCAGTTCGGCGGCGTCGCTGTCGGCGGTGCCGATGCCGTGGGTTTTGATGGCGGCGATGTTTTCGGGTGCAACGGCGGCGATGTTTAAGGCGCGGCTGATAACTTGTTCCAACGCCTTACTGTTGCTTTGAATCAGGTCGTTGCCGGTATTGGCGGAGTGTCCGACGAGTTTCAGACGGCCTGTACAGTCGGGTGGCGAGGCAGAGAGGGCGAGTGCGGCGACACCTTCGCCCAAAATCAGACCGTTGCCGCCGAAGGGCCGATAGCGTTCGGTAAACAAACCCAAGCTGTGAAAATGCAGCAGGGTCAGGCGGTTAAGGTTTTCGATACCGAGGACGAAGGCGCGTTCCGCCCCGCCGCGCAAACAATTGTCTGCCTGAATCAGCGCATGGGCGGACGAGGTGCAGGCGGTCGCCAAACTGAAAATCTGCCGGTTGCCGCTGCGTTTGCGCAAATCTTCGGCAAGATAGAGCAGGCCGTGTTCCCCAATGTCCGCATCGCCCGCACGGCGGCGGTTTTCGTATTCGGCGATGGCGTAAGAACTCGAACCGATAAAAACCGGCGCGTCGTGCCAGCTTTCAGACGACCATCCGGCATCTTCGGCGGCGCGGCGCAAATGTTGTTCGGCAATATCTGCAAAAGTGGTACTCCCCAAGCTGTCGTCGGCAAAAGCGCGGAAATAAGCGGCCTGCTGCGGCTGGTTTAAAAACGTATAAGACACCGCATCGGGTCGTCTGAAATCCGCCTGCGGATTCAGCGCGGAGGTGGCCGCCGTACCGCAAACCCAGCTCACGCTCCATGCTCCGCGCGGACGAACGCCGCCAAATCGCGCACGCACATCATATGCTTGCGCACCATACGGTCGCCTTGCAGCCGCACTTGGAAATACTGTTGCAGCGCGACGCAGATTTGCAGCGCGTCGAGCGAATCCAAATCGACAGGGCTGCCGTCGCCGAACAACGGCGCATCGTCGGTAAAGTCTTCGGCGGCAACGTCATCGGTCTTGTCGGCTTCTTGCAGAATCAGCTTTTTCAATTCCGCTTCCAGCGCGTGTTCTGCCAAGGTAAAGGTGTAGGACATTTTTTGCTTTCGTGTTTGGGGTGGGGATGGATGTCGGCTTGTGTTTTCAGACGGCCTGAAGGTTCGCCAAACCGATATAATCCAAATTTTCGCATACAGAATTTTACCATGCCTCTATCTGCCTATCTCGCTCAAATGCAAATGTCTTGCTAAAACTGAGTGATAAAGAAACTTAAAATGATTGGGTTTTATTTAGAAAAAGCAGATAAAATATGGATGGCTAAAATTTGATACGTTATGCATCATGCTGCCGGTGTGGTTATAATGCGCCGATTTTTTTAAAATTTAAGGAACATTGAATAAAGTGAAAAAAGTATTGTTTTTCTCTGTGGCTTTAATGGGTACGGCTTTTTGTTATGCGCAAGAAAATGCTGCCCATAATAAAGATGTTTGCCCTAAGAGCATGCTGGAAAATATTGAAGAGGTTGACTACGATTGCCTGGATATACTGGATGGGCGTCTGGAAAAAGAGGTTGATGAACAATATAAAATACTGTACCAGCGGGTAAAGAATAAAGATACTGCCTTACATGGTTTGCCGGCTTCTTATTTTAATAAGGTGCGTAAAACTTGGGGGGAGTATAAAGAGCAACTTTGCTCTGACCCGACAAATGACACTGATCTGAAATCTGCGGCTGATTGGTATATCCTTAAATGCAGCATTGAACAATCACAAGCGCACCTGAAAGCCTTGAAACGTTTTTAACCTCTGTTATCCACTATATTAGGAATCTTTCATATGAAAAAATTATTTATCTTGGCATCGCTCACTTTCTCTGTTGCCGCTTTTGCGGCACCTTCTTCGGAAGGAACTGAAAATGAGATAAATAGCGGGCTGTATAACATCGATTTTCGTGCCGGAAACGGTAAGATTTATTGCGGCGGCGATGCGAAAACATCTGATTTGGCTCAGGGTATATCATGTCTGACTGAAATTAAAGGCAAACCTGTTTTACCGCGTCCCAAGGATTGCGACCTCGAATGGGGCGGAACATTTTTCTTAGGTAAAACCGGCAAAGTAGATATGGTTTGCCACAGTGATTTTCCTTTTAATCCTAAAGCCCGTATCTTGAAAGACGGAGAAACAGTGAAAGGCAATGGCTGGCAATGTACGGCTTCTGGTTCGGAGGTGACTTGCTCCAATCAAGATAAACATGGGTTTAAGGTTAGCCAAAAAATGCAGAAGTTGTTTTAATACATATAGTGGCTGTATGTTTACACGATGGGGTTAACAATAGAGTTGCTATAGGGTTGTCTTGATTATCGAAGCAATTTGAAATTGTTATAGCTCTAAAAAAAGCTGTCCGAAATTTAAACATAATTTCGGACAGCCTTTTTTATGGTTTTGACAAGGTTTTTTAGACTCTTTGTCAACTGTAGTGGGTTGATGAAAAGTTATAATCTGGAGAGGACTAAATCAGTCCTCTCCTTTTTGATGTTCAAAGCGATGAGGATTCTAGTTTTAAAATTGTCAAAGTTCCGAAAGCCGAAAGCGTTTCGCTTGATGACTTTGATGAGGTTGTTAGTAGCTTCTAGTTTTGCGTTTGAGTAGTGCAGTTCCAGTGCGTTCATGATCTTGTCCTTATCTTTCAAAAAGGTCTTAAAAACAGTTTGAAAAATAGGATTTACATAAGAAATGGTATCTTCAATGAGTCCAAAGAAATGCTCAGTTTTTTTCTCTTGAAAATGAAAAAGCAGGAGTTGGTAGAGTTTATAGTGTTCTCGGAGTTCTTGAGAGTAAGAGAGAAGTTTTTCTAGAATCTCTCCGCTGGTCAAGTGCATGCGAAAAGTTGGACGATAAAAACGTTTATGGCTGAGTTTACGGCTATCCTGTTGAATGAGTTTCCAGTAGCGTTTGAGTGCC
>CAUOMQ010000148.1:0-6510 GCA_963456805.1 uncultured Neisseria sp.
TGGTGCTTCAGCACCTTAGAGAATCGTTCTCTTTGAGCTAAGGCGAGGCAACGCTGTACTGGTTTAAAGTTAATCCACTATATTAGTTTGTTGCAGGACTGAAGTGTTGGTTTGAATGCCAAATTGTTTCTGCCGTATCTATCTTAGTGATGAGGTCGTCTGAAAATTTTCAGACGACCTTTTTGCATGATTTGAAGGATAAAGGGAGAAGTCTTAACAGCGCGTGTGCATTCTGTACACACACTACGTCAGGATTGGATACGGCTTACTGCTGAAAGGATATGTATTCAAATTATCTACTTTGAGTCAGTAAAATAGTTTGGCAACTTTCCATTGAAATATACACACAGACGTCATTCACAGTAGAAACATCCATCCAACTCTTATTGACTATTTCTTCATAAAAATAAATCAAATAGCATGGCAATTCCTTGCAAAGAATATTCTCATGAAATTCAACATGGCATTTGTAAACATCAATATTTAATTCTTTGGCAAAATCTTCAGCATCTCTAATAGCTTGAAAAAGGATTGATGCATGTTTTTGAGAAATTTCAAAAATCATACTTTTTTCATTCCCTCAGCTTTTACAAACCCGCAAGCAAACGGCGGATTTTGCCGATGGCAAGCTCGGTTTCCAGGCCGCATTCCGTTCCTTCCGCTCCGCTGCTGAGGCAGCGGATGTCGGTGATGCCGCAGAAGTGGGCGTATCGGATGCCCAGTTCGCGGGCGAGGAAGGCTTCGGGCATTCCGGTCATGCCCAATACGTCCACGCCGTCGCGGCGGTAACGTTGGATTTCGGCACGGGTCGGCCAGCGCGGGCCTTGCAGGCAGCCGTAAACGGCTTGGGTGTATAAGGGCATTTGGTGCTGTTGCGCGTGTTCGGCAATTTTTTCGCGCAGTTCGGCGGAGTAGGGTTCGAGAAAATCGGTGTGTACGACCGGTTCTTCCTGTCCTTCAAAAAAGGTGTCCTTGCGGCCGTAGGTGTAGTCGATCAAGTCGTCGGGCAGGACGAGTGCGCCGTTTTCAAAGCGGTTGTTGATGCTGATGACGGAGGAAACGGCGACGATGTATTCCGCACCTATGGAATGCAACGCCCAAATGTTGGCGCGGTAGTTGATTTCGTGCGGCGCGACGGTATGGCCGAAGCCGTGCCGCGCGAGGAAGAAAATGTCCTGACTGCCCAGTTTGCCGCTTAAGACGGGGCTGCTGGTCAGTCCGTAGGGGGTACGGACGATTTTGCGGTCGGTGATGCTCAGTTCGGGCAGCTTGGTCAGGCTGCTGCCGCCGATGATGGCTAACATATGGTCCTTTGTGTAAGTGATTTCAGGGAGTGAGTGTCGGAAAGAAAAAGGTTTGCAAAACAGCCATGATGATGGAAAACAGGATTAACACCTTCATTTTTTCCGGAAAGCTGTATCCGTCGTCTACGGGAAGCACTTCCCATAGCAACATCGACAGAAAACCAGATATAAACCAAAGTGCAAAATTGTTCAACATGGCTGTCGAAAAAGGGCTGGGAGGTCGTCTGAAAACCCATATCTGTTTTCAGACGACCTTTTTGTCCTTTTACTTGTGTTTGTAAAAACGGCTGTGGAAATAAGCGTTCGCACCTTCGCGCAACAGGACTAAGGTTACGGCGGCAAGCGGCAGGCCGGCGAGCATGCCGACGAAGCCCATGAGTTGTCCGAACGCCATCAATGAGAAAATCACCCAGAAAGGCGACAGACCGATGCGGTCGCCGACGATTTTTGGGGTAACGATAAAGCTCTCAAGGAATTGTCCGATAGCGAACACTACCCACACCATAATCAGACCGTGCCATGTGCTAAATTGCAGCAAAGCGGCGACGGTTGCCAGCAAAAGTCCGGTAAATGCGCCCAAATACGGGATAAACACCAAAATACCGGCAATCATACCGATGGCGAAGCCCGAATCCAGTCCGACCAGCATCAGCCCGACCCCGTACACCAGCCCCATAATCAGCATCACCATCAACTGCCCGCGCAGGAACTCGCCCAAAACTTCATCCATGTTGCTTGTGATGCGCGTATAAGTGTCGATAAAGCGGCGCGGAACCAACGCGCTGATGCCGTAAGACCAGCGTTTCCAGTCCAAAAGGAAATAATACAGCAAGAGCGGCAGCAGGATCAGGTTGCTCATGCCGCTGATGACGTTGCCGCTTTGGCGCATCAGCGTCGGCATCCAAGCCTTGAGCGTGTTGCTCAATTCGCCCGTATGCGACTGCAACCATTTGACTACCGAATCCTGATCGATATGCACATAATTGCCCGCCACATGGTTCAGCCAAGGCAGCAGCCTGTTTTGCGTAAAATCGACGATTTGGGGAATGCGGCTGACCATATTGTTAAACTGGTTGATCAGCATAGGCACGATAATCAGCATCAACGACAGCAGCAACAGCAAAGCGAATACCATCACCATCATGGACGCGGGGCCGCGTTTAATCTTTTTCTTCTGCAACCATTCCACCAGCGGATTCAACACATAAGCCAATACCGCCGCCACAATAAACGGCGTCAGGATCTCGCCCAGCGCGTACAGCAGCCAGACAAAAGCCGCAATCACGCAGCCCATAATGATCCACGGCTTCATGCCGCGCGTTTTTTTCTGATACATAAAACCTTTCCATGTGTGTTTCAGCGGGAGCCGCCGCAATCGTTTTCAGACGACCCCTGACCGTCCAGTATAACAGAATAAACAGGCTCGTCTGAAACCTCAGATTGTTTACAAAATTACCGAAAAATCCAAGCCCGTGCCTGCAAAATAAGGTAAAATACGCCCCATCGTTTTTCCGTCCCAATCACGATAAGGAACCCATTCATGAGCACTTCACTGAGCTACCGCGACGCAGGCGTTGACATTGACGCAGGCGATCAACTGGTCGAAAACATCAAACCTTTTGCCAAACGCACCATGCGTCCCGAAGTGTTGGGTGATTTGGGCGGCTTCGGCGCATTGGTCGAAATCAGCAAAAAATACAAAAATCCCGTCCTCGTCAGCGGCACCGACGGCGTGGGCACCAAGCTCAAGCTCGCCTTCGACTGGGACAAACACGACACCGTCGGTATCGACCTCGTCGCCATGAGCGTCAACGATATTTTGGTTCAAGGTGCTGAGCCTTTGTTCTTCCTCGACTATTTCGCCTGCGGCAAACTCGATGTCGCCCGCGCTACCGACGTGATTAAAGGCATCGCCCAAGGCTGCGAAGAATCCGGCTGCGCCCTTATCGGCGGCGAAACCGCCGAAATGCCCGGCATGTATCCCGAAGGCGAATACGACTTGGCGGGCTTCGCCGTCGGCGTGGTCGAAAAAGAGCGCGTCATCAACGGCCGCAGCATCAAAGCAGGCGACATCGTGTTGGGTCTGGCTTCCAACGGCGCCCATTCCAACGGCTACTCCCTCGTCCGCAAAATCATCGCCCGCGACAATCCCGATTTGGATGCCGAGTTCGACAATGGCAAAACCTTGCGCGAAACCATCATCGCCCCGACCCGCCTGTATGTGAAACCCATCCTCGCCGCTTTGGAAAAATTCACCGTCAAAGGCATGGCGCATATCACCGGCGGCGGCATCACCGAAAACGTGCCGCGCATCCTGCCGGAAAACACCGTCGCCCAAATCGACGCCAAAGCGTGGGAATTGCCCAAGCTGTTCCAATGGCTGCAACAGGCAGGCAACGTGGAAACGCAAGAAATGTACCGCACCTTCAACTGCGGCATCGGCATGGTGGTCGTGATTGCCGAAGAAGATGCCGACGCGGTGCAGGCGTTCTTAACCGAACAAGGCGAAACCGTTTACCGTTTGGGCAAAATACGCGAACGCAACGGCGACGAGCATCAAACACAAGTGGCTTAAATCACAAGCCTGAATCTAAATAAAAGGTCGTCTGAAAACTGAACTGCACCTTGGTGTTGGATATCCCCCAACCGCCAAGGTGCAGTTTTTTAAGACCTAATCCACGATTACTGTTTTAAGGAATCGAAATAACATCTGCAATGCATCTTGGACCATCAAAAATTTTAAATTTCGTATCTAATGGTATTTTTTCGTTTTTTCTTATCAGGAACCAAGCGTTTGCATAACTGATGTTTTTATTTGGTATATGCTCGTAAATGTCTAAAACTATACTTCTAGGAAAATTTTCTTGAAAAACACCATCTTCAAATTTACTTACGGGATAAAAGAGACCAATGGGAGGAATCGTCTGACAACCTCCGTCTTCTCGTAACTTCCAAAAAATTTGAACATTAGCAGTATTTTCAGCATTTATCATTGAATCCTCACAGTGTTCTAGTTTCAAAAGGTTGAGGTTATTTTATTAAGATTTTTAATTCATCCGGTAGCTTAGCACCATTTTCATATGCTTTTTTAGCCCAAAATGTGGCTTTTTCTTTATTTCCTTGTGCTAAAGATAAATCAGCTAAATTGGATTGGGCAATAGGATGTCCATTTTTTGCCGCTATCTCTAGCCATTTAAATTCTAAATTTTGATTTAGAGATACAAACATATGGTATTGATATAATTTGAATGATGAATTTTTATCTCCATGAGAGGCTTTTTCTTTCAGAGTATGAATTTCTTCATCCGAAATCCAATAAGTACTACCCGTTGATATGGAGTCAGCTATTTTTTCATTTCTTTTCGGATATTGTTTACATGATAGTATAGAAATTGATAACACCAATAAAATTAAGAAATTTTTAAATATTTCCATGGTCAGCACCTTTCACATTAGTCTTTTTTATTTGAGGAATGAAACCACTCATAATGCATTTATATTTAAGGTCTCCTTTAACTTGTGATCTTAATTTGAAAAAGGGTCGTCCGAAATTAATTTCAGACGACCTTACTGTACGGTTTGATCTTTATATGGTTTACTAAGTTTATGTGCTTTCTAGATTTTTCAATAATTGACCAGCTTCTTCCTTAGAGATTTCAGTAATATAATCGCTCTTGATAGCAAACTTAAGTAATTCTATTATCTTATGATAATCCCTCTTGTTTTTCCTATTAATTAAGAATTTTGCATAATCAAGAGCTGCATCTCCATCATTTAATTCTAATATTGCTTTATTCCACCAAAATTTAGCCTGCCTGATATTGCCTAAACCGGCATAAAGTGATGCAATATTAGAACATACCCCACCACTTTTCCCTTCATATTGCCAACTTTTTCTATACCATTTAAGCGCCAAAAGTGGATTTTTTTCAATCCCATATCCAAGATCATATAAAACTGCTAAATTATTATAACAATTAACATCTTTTTCCAAAGCTCCTTTCTTCAAAAAATAAAAAGCTCTCTGATAATCTTCATTTTCAAGAAAATAACTAGCTTGTAAAAAATCATCAGTATGATAAGCGTCATTACACATAGAACCCATCCTTAACATTTTATTTTTAGGGGCAGCATTATAAGAAAGAGCCCATTATCGCGTTCGATGTCAGCGATGACTTCGTTGTCACTGTTCATCGCACCAATTGGTTTTGGGCAGGCCGTTTCAGGCGTTCTCTTCTTTGAACAGCACCTTCCATTGGTGTTGGGCGATGAGTCAGCCGTTTTCGTTGTAGTCGAATCAGGTGATGCTTTGGCTGTTGGCTGGCGGCTTGGACGAGGTTGCCTTCAAGTCGTATCAGTAAACGGTTTCCTGGACTTTGTCGCCGCCGTCGCGGGCGAGGGTGTGGATTAAGCGTCCCAATATATTGCGTTCGAATTCAGTAATCCCAGTGGGGTTTGGGCTTCGAGGTCGTCTGAAAAGCAGAAAACGCATCTGCGCGTACCGCGCACACTCTACGTCGGGATTGGGGACATACGGACCACTAATTACCCTATATTTATATTTTTCATTATTTATTAATATACTGTAACTGATTCGACTTTGTTATTTTCAAACCAAAATATCGCTCTAATATCATCACAATCTACACTATCATATTTATCTAAAACTAAAGAATCATAACCAAAAATTTTTTTTATTTCTTCAATATCCTTGCCAATTAAATTTATATCTTTGTAAAAAAGATTATTTTTTAGTTCCATTCCTGCAAATTGGCCATTTTTTTCAAAGTAAATTAATGAGTTAATTCCATTTTCTTCAAAAATAAAAGAGTCATAAATATCTTCATTTTCTGAAAAAATATTTGCATTTAACTCATCTAATATCTTCTTATAATCAGGATAAATTTTATCAAAATGCAGTTCATTAATTTTAATTGTAGGGATCCAATTCCATTTTTTGTTTTCATCATCTTCTATTATCTTTCATGTGATATAATTCACCTGTTTCATTTATTTTCTTTGGGTGTTTTAAAAATTTTCTTAAATTTGCAGATAAAATTATATAAAATAAATATATTTATAAAAAGGCTAATTGATCCGTAAGTAAAGTGTATTATTCTTCGATAAAAGATATTATCAACAGTAGGATTCAGGTTTAGTCCAAAATAAGTAATAATATCTTCTTCAATAATGGACCATGGAAGCG
>CAUOMQ010000149.1:0-6498 GCA_963456805.1 uncultured Neisseria sp.
CTCTTTGAGCTAAAGCGAGGCAACGCCGTACTGGTTTAAAGTTAATCCACTATAATTCCACATTCCTGCCCCCCCTATTTTGTTCATCCGTATTCAGCAAAAAAGGTCGTCTGAAATCTTTCAGACGACCTTTTATCAATCAAAATCGGCTCAACGATTATTCAGGCGCTTTTTCTTCGCGCGCAGGAGCTTCGGTCAATGCTTTGATAGACAGACGCACGCGACCGCGGTCGTCCACTTCCAATGCTTTCACATTCACAACCTGACCGACTTGCAGATAGTCGCTGACGTTGCGTACGCGCTCGTGGGCGATTTGGCTGATGTGTACCAAACCGTCTTTGCCCGGCATCACGCTGACGATGGCACCAACGTTGTTGTCGAGGATTTTAACCACAGTACCTTCGTACACTTTGCCCACTTCCACTTCGGCAGTGATTTCTTCGATGCGTTTTTTCGCAGCGTCGCCGGCTTCTTGAGTGGTTGCGGCAATAGTGATGGTACCGTCTTCCGCGATATTGATTTCAGTACCGGTTTCAGCGGTAATCGCACGGATGGTTTCACCGCCTTTGCCAATGACTTCACGGATTTTGTCTTGGTTGATTTTCATGGTAAACAGGCGCGGAGCGTGAGCGGACAGCTCTTGCGGACCTGCCACGGCGGCTTTCATCTGTTCCAAGATGTGCAGACGCGCATCTTTGGCTTGCGCCAAAGCAATCTGCATGATTTCTTTGGTAATGCCTTGGATTTTGATGTCCATTTGCAGCGCGGTTACGCCTTCGGTCGTACCGGCAACTTTAAAGTCCATATCGCCCAAGTGATCCTCATCACCCAAGATGTCGGTCAACACGGCGAATTTGTTGTTGTCCAAAATCAGACCCATCGCGATACCGGCAACGTGTGCTTTCAAAGGCACACCGGCAGACAGCAGGCTCAAGCAGCCGCCGCAGACGGAAGCCATAGAAGACGAACCGTTAGACTCGGTAATTTCGGAAACAACACGCATGGTGTAGCTGAATTCTTCAGGGGACGGCAATACGGCAACCAGTGCGCGTTTTGCCAAACGGCCATGTCCGATTTCGCGGCGTTTCGGCGCGCCGACGCGGCCCACTTCACCGGTAGAATACGGCGGGAAGTTGTAATGCAGCATGAAGCGGTCGGTGTATTCACCGGAGAGCGCGTCGATAATTTGCTCGTCGCGTGAAGTACCCAAAGTCGCTACGGCAAGGGCTTGGGTTTCACCGCGGGTAAACAGGGCAGAACCGTGTGTACGCGGCAATACGCCGGTTTGGATGTTCAAAGGACGGACGGTGCGGGTATCGCGACCATCGATACGCGGCTGACCTTCCAAAATTTGGGTGCGGACAACGTCGGCTTCCAAATGTTTGAAAATACCCTTGATTTCGTTGGCAGCCAAAGTATCGGTTTCTTCGGTAATCAGCGCATCTTTTACTGCATTCCAAGCCTCGTCCAATTTAGCGGAACGCGCTTGTTTTTGACGGATTTTGAACGCTTCTTTAATTGCTTCGCCTGCGATTTCGCGCACTTTGGCAACCAATTCTTCATTGGTTTCAGGTGCTTTCCAATCCCATACTTCAGGATTTACTTCATCGGCGAACTCGTTGATGGCGTTAATCGCTACCTGCATTTGGTCGTGGCCGTAAACGACGGCACCCAACATCACGTCTTCAGGCAGGATTTTAGCTTCGGATTCCACCATCAAAACGGCTTTGGATGTACCCGCAACCACCAAGTCCAGCTTAGATTTAGCCAATTCGGCTTTGGTCGGGTTCAATACGTACACGCCGTTTACATAACCTACGCGCGCGGCACCAATCGGACCGGCAAACGGTACGCCGCTCAACACCAGCGCAGCGGATGCGCCGAGCATGGCAGGAATGTCGGAATCAATTTCAGGGTCAACGGAAACTACCATCGCAACGATTTGGATGTCGTGGTAGAAACCTTCTGGGAACAGCGGGCGGATAGGACGGTCGATCAAACGGCTGGTTAGGATTTCTTTTTCGCTTTGTTTGCCTTCGCGCTTAAAGAAACCGCCAGGGATTTTACCTGCGGCGTAAGTACGTTCAAGGTAATCAACAGTCAGAGGGAAGAAGTCTTGACCTTCTTTGACTTCTTTATTGGTGGTAACAGCAACCAAAACAACTGTGTCGCCCATCGATACTTTAACAGCCGCGGCGGCTTGGCGCGCAATTTCGCCGGTTTCCAAAGTAACGGTGTGATTGCCGTATTGGAAGGTTTTAACGTGTTTATCGAACATTTCGTTCCTTTCAGAATGCCGCACGCTAAAACACTAATAATGCACACTAAAAGTGAGAATGTGCATAGTTAGGGTTTCAGGTGTGCGGCGGTTGGTAAAAACTATAGTGGATTAAATTTAAATCAGGACAAGGCGACGAAGCCGTAGACAGTACAGATAGTACGGCAAGGCGAGGCAACGCCGTACTGGTTTAAAGTTAATCCACTATATATTTTCAGACGACCTCAAACGGCCAATCCAAACGCGCATTATAATAGCAAATGTAAGTAAATCCAAGCATTCATGACAGCGAAAGGTCGTCTGAAACGCGCTTCCGTGTTTCAGACGACCTTTTATTAATAGTCAATACGTTACGCCTCAAAAACGCCGCTTCAATTTGCAGGCTTGAAGGATATGGACGGCAAGTTCTTCCACTGATTTATCCGTCGTATTGGTGAACGGGATACCGTGGCGTTTGAACATATTTTGCGCATCGGCAATCTCACTGCGGCAGGTATCGATTTTGGCATAAGTCGAATTCGGGCGGCGCTCTTGACGGATGGCCTGCAGGCGTTCGGGTTGAATGGTCAGACCGAACAGCTTGTCTTTGTACGGTTTGACCATGCGCGGTAGGTCGGTGGATTCCAAATCGTCGGGAATCAGCGGGTAATTGGCGGCGCGGATACCGTATTGCAAGGCGAGGTAAAGACAAGTCGGCGTTTTGCCCGAACGCGATACACCCATCAGGATCACATCGGCTTCTTTCAGGTTTTTATCGCTGACTCCGTCGTCGTGGTTGAGCGAGAAATTGACCGCCTCCATACGCGCATCGTAGCGTTGCGTATTGCCGATACTGTGGTGCCCCTGTTCGGCGGCAACCGCCTCGGTGTTGAGTTCTTTTTCCAAAAGCCCGAGGAAGGTTTCGAAAAAATTGATATGGAAAGCACCCGCTTTTTTGATGATTTCACGGATTTCGTCATTGACGACGCTGACGAAGGCAATCGGGCGCAAACCGTTTTCCTGAGCGTTGCGATTGACTATTTCGACGACAGTACGCGCTTTCTCAGGCGTATCGATGAAGGGATAGGTGTGGCGTTTGAATTCGATTCTGCCAAACTGATTCAGCAGTGCCTCACCGATATTTTCAGCAGTCAGGCCGGTACGGTCGGAAATATAAAACACATGGCGCGGGGCGGTCATTCAGTCATCCTTTGAAATTTAAGACAGTTGCAGACGGTTATCATAGCAGCTGAAACCTTCTAAATAAAGGGAATACGCTTAAATTACACCCAACTACAATGCAATTAAACCCACCTTTAAACGCATTTTTATTTTAATAATCGAATTATCTTAAAATTTTATACCTATCCAAAACCTTTCCAAACTCTACCAATCAGTCATTAATCTATTTCAAACCTTATGTTTTACAAAGAAATAGACAACAGGAATACTGGTTTTCCTATCAGATTTCATTTGACTACACGCCTGAAGCCCGCAATTTTTCAGACGACCCGCAAATAAATCAAGACAGAAAAAGCATGACAGCGGTCGTTTGAATCGCTTAAAATAACAAAGCGTATTCGTTTCTTTTTTAACATATCTTGGATTGGACACACAAATGGCTGACAACTACGTAATTTGGTTTGAAAACCTGCGTATGACTGATGTTGAAAGCGTGGGCGGCAAAAACGCCTCCCTAGGTGAAATGATCAGTCAGCTGACTGAAAAAGGCGTCCGCGTCCCCGGCGGCTTTGCCACTACTGCCGAAGCCTACCGCGCATTTTTGGCGCACAACGGACTGAGCGAGCGTATTTCCGCCGCACTGGCACAACTGGATGTGGAAGATGTTGCCGAACTGGCGCGCGTCGGTAAAGAAATCCGCCAATGGATTTTGGATACGCCCTTCCCCGAACAACTGGATGCCGAAATCGAAACGGCATGGAATAAAATGGTTGCAGACGCAGGCGGCGCGGACATTTCCGTTGCCGTCCGTTCTTCTGCGACCGCCGAAGACCTGCCCGACGCATCGTTTGCAGGTCAACAGGAAACCTTCCTGAATATTAACGGCTTGGAAAACGTCAAAGAAGCCATGCGCCATGTATTCGCTTCTTTGTACAACGACCGGGCCATCTCCTACCGCGTCCATAAGGGCTTCGAACACGACATCGTCGCCCTCTCCGCAGGCGTGCAACGCATGGTGCGTTCCGACAGCGGCGCGTCCGGCGTCATGTTCACCCTCGACACCGAATCCGGCTTCGACCAAGTCGTTTTCGTGACTTCATCTTACGGTCTGGGCGAAAACGTTGTACAAGGCGCGGTCAACCCCGATGAATTCTATGTATTCAAACCCACGCTGAAAGCAGGCAAACCTGCCATCCTGCGCAAAACCATGGGTTCGAAACAAATCAAAATGATCTTTACCGACAAAGCAGAAGCCGGTAAATCCGTGATGAACGTCGATGTTCCCGAAGAAGACCGCAACCGTTTCTCCATTACCGACGAAGAAATCACCGAGTTGGCACACTACGCGCTGACAATCGAAAAACACTACGGCCGCCCGATGGATATCGAGTGGGGTCGTGACGGCTTGGACGGCAAACTCTACATCCTGCAAGCCCGTCCCGAGACCGTAAAATCCCAAGAAGAAAGCAGCCGCAACCTGCGCCGCTTCGACATCAACGGCGACAAAAACGTCTTGTGCGAAGGCCGCGCCATCGGTCAAAAAGTCGGTCAAGGCAAAGTCCGCTTGGTGAAAGACGCCTCCGAAATGGATTCCGTTGAAGCAGGCGACGTACTCGTTACCGACATGACCGACCCGGATTGGGAGCCGGTAATGAAACGCGCTTCCGCCATCGTCACTAACCGCGGCGGCCGTACCTGCCACGCCGCCATCATCGCGCGCGAACTGGGTATTCCTGCCGTAGTCGGCTGCGGCAATGCGACCGAATTGCTGAGCAACGGTCAAGAAGTTACCGTATCCTGCGCCGAAGGCGATACGGGCTTTATCTACTCCGGCCTGCTGGACGTACAAATCACCGACGTTGCCTTAGACAATATGCCCAAAGCGCCGGTTAAAGTCATGATGAACGTCGGCAACCCCGAACTCGCATTCAGCTTCGCCAACCTGCCGAGCGAAGGCATCGGCTTGGCACGCATGGAATTCATCATCAACCGCCAAATCGGCATCCACCCGAAAGCCTTGTTGGAATTTGACAAACAAGACGATGAATTGAAAGCGGAAATTACCCGCCGCATCGCCGGCTACGCTTCCCCTGTCGACTTCTACGTCGATAAAATCGCCGAAGGCGTGGCAACATTGGCCGCATCGGTTTATCCGCGTAAAACCATCGTCCGTATGTCCGATTTCAAATCCAACGAATACGCCAACTTGGTCGGCGGCAGCATTTACGAACCGCACGAAGAAAACCCGATGCTGGGCTTCCGTGGCGCGGCGCGTTATGTCGCCGAAAGCTTCAAAGACTGCTTCGCGCTCGAATGCAAAGCCCTCAAACGCGTCCGTGACGAAATGGGTCTGACCAACGTCGAAATCATGATTCCGTTCGTCCGCACTTTAGGCGAAGCCGAAGCCGTCGTCAAAGCTTTGAAAGAAAACGGTTTGGAACGCGGCAAAAACGGCCTGCGCCTGATCATGATGTGCGAACTGCCGAGCAACGCAGTATTGGCAGAACAATTCCTGCAATACTTCGACGGCTTCTCTATCGGCTCCAACGACATGACCCAACTGACCCTCGGCCTCGACCGCGACAGCGGCTTGGTGTCCGAATCGTTTGACGAACGCAACCCTGCCGTCAAAGTGATGCTGCATTTGGCAATCTCTGCCTGCCGCAAGCAAAACAAATACGTCGGTATCTGCGGTCAAGGTCCGTCAGACCATCCGGATTTCGCCAAATGGCTGGTTCAAGAAGGCATCGAAAGCGTTTCCCTGAATCCGGATACCGTCATCGAAACTTGGCTGTATTTGGCTAATGAGCTGAATAAATAAGCTTTTTATCAACATTGAACAATCCCCCGATTGGAAACATTCGGGGGATTTTATGTAATAGGTGCTACATCAAACATACCTTACCGCATCGATCATCAAACCATACGGGGTCGTCTGAAACACACGATTTCAGTTTTCAGACGACCCTCCTTAGATATAGTGGATTAACTTTAAATCAGGACGAGGCGACGAAGCCGCAGACAGTACAGATAGTACGAAACCGATTCACTTGGTGCTT
>CAUOMQ010000150.1:0-6403 GCA_963456805.1 uncultured Neisseria sp.
GTACTGTCTGCGGCTTCGTCGCCTTGTCCTGATTTAAATTTAATCCACTATATATGCGGATTTTGCTGTTTGTGAGTAGATACAGTTAGCCGCTGTTTTAATTTAGTTTCGTGTAATTATACCCCAAATAAATTATTTTGCCCATTAGTCATAAAAGATTATTGTGGAAGACAATAGGGAGGATAGGCTATGGAGGCTCAGTTTGATGGAAAAATGAAATATTAATTTGGCAAAAAGGTCGTCTGAAAATTTTCAGACGACCTTTTGATTACGCTAGTTCAAACTTATTTCGCCAATTCGGCACGCAGTTTGTGGGTAACGTTCATCATCACTTGGAGTTGTTCCAGAGTTTCTTTCCAACCGCGTGTTTTCAGACCGCAGTCCGGGTTCACCCACAGGCGTTCAACCGGTACGACTTCGATGGCTTTGCGCAACAGGTGTTCCACTTCGGCTTCTGTCGGTACACGTGGGCTGTGGATGTCGTAAACGCCCGGGCCGATGTCGTTCGGGTATTTGAATTCGCCGAACGCGGTCAAGAGTTCCATGTCGGAACGTGAAGTCTCGATGGTAATCACGTCGGCGTCCATAGCTGCGATGGCGGGCAGGATGTCGTTGAACTCGGAGTAGCACATATGGGTGTGGATTTGTGTGCTGTCTTCGCAACCGCTGGAGGACAGGCGGAAGGATTCGCCGGCCCAGTTCAGGTAGGCATCCCAATCGGCGCGTTTCAAAGGCAGGCCTTCGCGGATGGCAGGTTCGTCGATTTGGATGACTTTGATGCCGGCTTTTTCCAGATCCAATACTTCGTCGTTCAGAGACAGTGCGATTTGTTTGCACACGGTAGAGCGTGGAATGTCGTTGCGGACGAAAGACCATTGCAGGATGGTTACAGGACCGGTCAACATGCCTTTCATCGGGCGTTTGGTCAGGCTTTGTGCGTAAGTAGACCAAGCGACAGTCATGGCTTCTGGGCGGCTTACGTCACCGAAGATAATCGGTGGTTTCACGCAGCGTGAACCGTAGCTTTGTACCCAGCCGTATTGGGTGAATGCGAAACCGCTCAACAATTCGCCGAAGTATTCGACCATGTCGTTACGCTCGGCTTCGCCGTGTACAAGTACGTCCAAGTCCAGTTTTTCTTGCTCTTCAACCACCAAGGCGATTTCTTTTTTCATCGCGGCTTCGTAATCGGCGGCAGACAGTTCGCCTTTTTTGAAGGCTGCGCGTGCTTGGCGGATTTCGGTGGTTTGCGGGAAAGAACCGATGTTGGTCGTCGGTAGCAGAGGCAGGTTCAACCATGCTTGTTGCGCTTTGATGCGGTCGGCAAACGGTGATTTACGTTGGTCTGCGTTGGCAGGCAGGTCGGCAAGGCGTTTGGCGACGTCTGCGCGGTGGATTTCACTGCTGTTGGCGCGTGAATCGGCAGCAGCTTGGCTGGCAGCCAGTTCTTCGGCAACAGAATCACGACCTTCGTTCAATGCGGCTTTCAGAACGCGCAATTCTTGGGTTTTTTGCAGGGTGAATGCCAACCAAGAGTACAGGTCGGGTTTGTTGGCTTTCAGTTTTTCTTCAACTGACAAGTCAAATGGGGTATGCAGCAGCGAGCAAGAGCTGGAAATCCACAAACGGTCGCCCAGTTTGGCTTTCAGAGGCTCGACAGTTTCCAACACTTTGTTCAGGTTGGCGCGCCAGATGTTACGGCCGTCGATAACGCCGGCAGACAGAACTTTGTCGTAGTCAGCGAACGCGTCCAATTGCTCGGGCGCGCGTACCAAGTCGATGTGCAGGCCGTCAACGGGCAGGGCTTTCAACAATGCGGCGTGTTCGGCAACAGAACCGAAGTAAGTGCTCAACAGGATTTTGGCGTTTACTTTGCTCAAAGTGGCGTAAACGTCTTTGTAGGCTTCCACCCATTCTTTTGGCAGGTCAACAGCCAAAGCAGGTTCGTCGATTTGAATCCATTCGGCACCGGCTTCAACCAAAGCGTTCAGGATTTCAACGTAAACGGGCAGCAGTTTTTGCAACAGGCTCAGGCGGTTGAATTCGACTGCGCCTTTTTCTTTACCTACCCACAGGAAGGTCAGCGGGCCGACGATGGTCGGTTTGGCTTTCAGACTGAGGGCTTGGGCTTCTTTCAGTTGTTGAACGTAGTGTTTGGCGTTCGCTTTAAATTCGGTATCGGCGTGGAATTCAGGCACCAGATAGTGATAGTTGGTGTCGAACCATTTGGTCATCTCGATGGCGAATTGGTCTTTGTTGCCGCGCGCCAGTTGGAAGAATTGTTCCAAAGACAGGTTTTGGCTGTCGAAGCCGAAACGGGCGGGAATCGCGCCGGTAGCGACTTGCAGGTCGAGGATGTGGTCGTAGAAAGTGAAATCGCCTACGGCAACGTAATCGGCGTTGGCGGCGGCTTGGTGTTTCCAGTTTTTCTCGCGCAGGTCTTTGGCGACGTCAAGCAGCTCTTGTTCGCTGATTTCTTTGCGCCAGTATTTTTCTTGGGCGAATTTCAATTCACGGAAGGCGCCGACACGCGGGAAGCCTGAGAAATGTAATGTTGTCATGTTGAACTCTCCAGTTGGATTTTGTAAGGACCGGTTCAATCCGAATCGGTCGGTATTGTAAATCAGAATAGGGCGGATGGGGCGGCGTTTTGTTTTTCAGACGACCCCTGAGGTCGTCTGAAACCGTTTTTGGCTTTAAGGACGCACGCCTAAAATATGGCAGATGGCGTAAGTCAGCTCGCTGCGGTTGAGCGTGTAGAAGTGGAAATCTTTCACGCCTTCGCGGGACAGGACTTTGACCATGTCGATGGCGATACTTGCCGCCACCAGATTGCGCGTGCCTTGGTCGTTGTCCAAGCCTTCATACATTTGCGACAGCCATTTCGGGATTTTGACGTTGGTTACTTGCGCCATTTTGCCGAGCTGCTTGAAGTTGGTAACAGGCAGGATGCCGGGAACGATTTCGACGTCGATGCCCAACATCACGCAGCGGTCGCGGAAGCGCAGGTAGCGTTCTACGTCGAAGAAGAATTGGGTGATGACATGGTTTGCACCTGCATCGATTTTGCGCTTCAGATTAATCAGGTCGGCTTGTGCAGATTTCGCTTCGGGATGCACTTCAGGGTATGCCGCTACGGAGATGTCGAAGTCGGCGACGGAGCGCAGGAGTTTGACCAGGTCTTCGGCGTAAAACGGTTTTTTCTCATAACCGGGCGGCTCGTCGCCGCGCAGGGCGACAATACGGCGGATGCCGCTGTCCCAATAGTCTTTGGCGATTTGGCGCAATTCGTCGGGCGAGGCGTCGATGCCGGTCAGGTGCGGCGCGGCTTCCAAGCCGGTTTCCTGTTGGATGCGTTTGACGATGCTGTGCGTACGGTCGCGTTCGCCGGAGTTTGCGCCGTAGGTTACGGAGACGAATTTGGGATGCAGGGTTTGCAGGCGATGGATGGAGTCCCACAGCATGGTTTCCATTTGTTCGTTTTTCGGCGGGAAAAATTCGAACGAAACGTTGATGTCGCCCTTCAAGTCGGAAAGGCTGTTGTTTAACGCATTGATTTCTTTTGCGTAACTCATTGGCTGTGTACCTCGGTTGTCTTTTTTAAACGTTTTCAGGCTTGTATGATAAATTTGCCTTGTGTATGAGTCAAATTCAAAATTTTCAGAAAGTTTATGAATTATTTTAATGTGACTGCCATTATGCTTGCCTCTATTCATATGAGGGCAAGCCGGCGAGAAAATACATATTCAGATATGTAGGAATATCTTGAAATTAAATGGATTTCAATGGCTTGTATTCTTGTTGGTAAAGCAAAAGCAATAAGATGTTTTGCGCTTGAGTTGGCTATCAACCCATTCAAACGTCGTCTGAAAATTTTTCAGACGACGTCTTGGTTTTTAGCTTGCAAATGATGTTGCCTCACTCAGCCTCTTCAATCCATGCCTGTTGTACGGCTTCGAGGATACGTTCGCCGCAGCGTGCGGGATCGTCGTCGAAATCGGGCAGCGCCATAATCAGGTCGCGCAGTTGGGTGAAGCGAACGGTTTTCGGGTCGATGCTGTCGCCGTGCAGGTCGTAGAGTTCCTCGGCAATGCGTTGGGTGTCTGTCCATTTCATGATGTCGTTCCTTTTGGAGTGTCCGAATGGGTTGATTCGGGATGGCTTGTTTAGGTGTTAATGCTTTGGGGAAAATTCGTGTCGGCAATGATTAATGCGTCTGAAATCGCATATGGTATTTTCCTATGTAATATTTTCAAGGCGTACGTTAATACATTTTTCTGACTTTCACTAAGGAAAATTTACACTTTGTCATGCAACCAAATCATTTGGAATGGTTCTTAAAGAAATCCATTATAGTATGAATAACAGGAAAATCGATGAACAACGCACTCAATGCCAAATTATCCAAACTTATTTACGCGCTCGCCTCCGATGATCCTAATTATCTTGCTAAAGCGGGGGTGTTCGACCGCCTGCTGTTGCTTATCCGCGAGCTTTATCAGATGCTGGACGATAGTGAGGGGCTGAAGCGGCTTTCGCTGCGTCTCCGTTATGGCAAGCGTTACGGCATGATTGCTTTGGATGCCGCTGCGCCGGGCGAAGATGCGGGTGCTTTGCGTTTGAAACGCTGGATGGTGTATTCGCGTATTGCGGAACGCATTGTCGGCTGCGGCAACGACGTGTCTGTTGCGCTTGACGATATGGCGGTGGAAAACGAAGAAGCAAAACAGCGTTATATGGATGCTGCAAACGAAATCATCAAACGCTTCGGCTTGGCGGGATATGTCCCCGAACCGCCGAAATCCGTCACAACCGCAGCAAAAAACGAACCGGCACCGAAGCCCGAACCTAAGAGCATCATTACCCGTCATGGCAGCAGCCTCAGTATGCTGAACGCCAAAGGCAGAGTGGAAAATTACCCTGTTGCGCAAACCGTCGCTTCGATGAAAGTATCCCGCTTAAGGTTTGTCGTTCCACGTTCCAAATAAACGATTTGGCAGCGATTTGACGGAAGGTCGTCTGAAAACGGTCGGTAAGGCAGTTTCAGACGACTTTTTGTTTGCTCAAAATTTGGCAGGGGTCGTCTGAACATTGCTGTATCCGTTTCAGACGACCTCTTTGCATCAGTGATCTTCGCGCGCGTGGTTGATGGTGTATTTGGGGATTTCCACCACCAAGTCTTCGTCGGCAACCACTGCCTGACAGCTCAGGCGCGAGTCGGCTTCCAAGCCCCATGCTTGGTCGAGCAGGTCTTCTTCCAGCTCGCTTGGCTCTTCCAAGCTGTCGAAACCTTTGCGGATGATGACGTGGCAAGTAGTGCAAGCGCAGGATTTTTCACAGGCGTGATCGACTTCGATGTCGTGGTCGAGCAGCACGTCAAGGACGGTTTTGCCTTCGGGCGCGTCTTCAATGACTGCGCCTTCGGGACATAATACGGCGTGTGGGAGTACGGTGATTTTGGGCATTTTTATTGTCTCTTGTAATGAGTGGTTTGATAATGGTGGGGTTTAACAATAGTCTGTGTTCTATGTCCATTCGAATGTAAATAATGCAATCCGGCTGACGGGTTCGTAGAGCAGAATTACGTCATCTGCTCCGTTGGAGTATCCATATCCTGAGCATGAGGCAATATGGTAGAAAGGATTACCCTGGTGTTCTATGAATACGTTCCAATCCTTGTCTTCTTTTAGAGTGAAGGCGGGAGGAATGGGACTAGTATCTACCCAATTTCCACCTTTAATCACTCCGCCTAATCTATCAAGATATAGACCAAAATAGGTATTATCGTAAGGCTCGTCGCCGTACCGCCCCTCTCGTTTTTCAAAATCTGATTTGTTCTTTTGATAGATTTGAACAGATTCATCGAAATACTTCAGTGCTTCTTGATAAAACTCATCTTTACACTTTTCCAGAATGTCTTTGTTTTCAAAAGCATTGGGATCGAAATCGGCGCAAAGTATTTGTTTTAAGTTCTCTCTGTATTGAGGACTGCGGGTGAAATAGCCTTCTTCTCCCAAAAATTCATATTTGTTATCGTCTGTCAAACGGAAAGCCAGCCAGTTTTCACCAATAAATTCATTGTGGTAAGCGGGTGTGCAGCCACCTATATTGTATTCATAAGGTTCGATTGGGTTGATAAGATGGACGATTGTGCCACTCCATTCTGTTTTAAATTCTCCCAAATCTATACTCATCATGGGTAGGAAATGATTTTTTAGCCATGGCTGTTTTTCACAGAATACAGTTTCCGGTTCTGCAAAAGCAATGAGATTTTCATTGAGTTCGTTAACTTTTTCCTTGAACGGAAGATTTGTAAGTTTGTTCATGGTTTGCTCGTGCTGGGTTGGTCATTATAGTGGATTAAATTTAAATCAGGACAAGGCGACGAAGCCGCAGACAGTAC
>CAUOMQ010000151.1:0-6389 GCA_963456805.1 uncultured Neisseria sp.
GTTTAAATAGTCTATTCCTTTAGAAGTTATAGGATAAAGTTGAGAAAGAGGTATTTCATCCGCTGTATTTGCTTCAAAAATAACGATCATTCCATTTGTTTCAACAAAAGTCCTCAAGAAAATATTGCGACTGCTTTTAGGAAAAATATCAATATACCATGAAAATGACTTGGAATTTAAAAACTCATCAGGAGTTTTGTAATAATTATCAGCATGTTGATCATAGCTGAACATTAATATCAGAAATGGTATAAATATGATTGCAGATAGTATGCCTAAAGATATTAAAGATAATTTAATAAATTTCTTCATGGGTGCATCTTTTTGAGGTGAGTTGCTATTTTAATCAAAGGACTGTTCTGAATAATTAGGGAAGTTCAATTCAAGCAAGATTGATTACTATGAGGGAAAGCCGCCTAAGCCAGGACAAGCCAAATAGCTCATCAAAACTATTTATTGCAGGCATTATTATCAGAACAGCAGCCCGCATTGTGAACGGTATTGGAAGGAATGTAGTTGCTGCTGAATTACATTTTACGGGAAACATTTCGATTGGAATAAAACTCAGGTTTCGTGGTTAAAAGTCTTAGGTATAGCCCGGAGCAGATGCTTTCCAATTTTCAATTGAGTTGATCATTTCAATAAATTCACATATGAATTCCAAGGCATATAAACCCTAAAAGAAACCATAAAAATAGGGATGTGGAAACGAATACTTTCCCTAAGATTTTCTTTCTCAAATTTAATCCTTTGGCAAATAAAACGACTATTAAGCCTAAGAAGGATATGAGAAATAATATACCTTGTAGCATGCCAGTTTTAAAAATATAGGGAAAGCAATATGGCAATCCAATATACCCTGCTTTCAGAAAAAGATAAATGGTGTCTCCGAGTGCCAAATATATAATCAAATAGGGAAAAAGAAGTGCCAATAGCCAATAAAATAAGTTTTTCATTTATTGTTCTTTCTTGTGGCGCTGAGATTCTTTATAGGCTGAAATCTAGATAATTAGCCATCTTTGCTTTTCAGTGTTAGAGAATGTATTTTAGGTCGTCTGAAAGTTTTTCAGACGACCTTTATTTAAATCTAATTTGCACTTGCTTATTTGGATTATGCTTGTTATTTAGTGAATGATTTTAAAAATATAATCACTAACCAAACACATGTAATATCCATAAAAAGAATTGCAGGCATATGAACTTAAGGTATATGCACTGAATAATAATGTAAATATACTTATGGATACCGAAATTGGTAAGGTTTTCATATTTCTTATAAAGAGTAAATTTATCAGAGTAGCTACTGAAAACAGACTTGCAATATAGCTTGATAATCTAATGAATGTAAGTAAATATGAAAATAATTCTGCATCCATCACTATTGTTATTTTTATGAGCCATATGGTCAAAAATATCAATGACGGAAGATTTAGCAAAATTTGAGCAATCAGTAAGAAGTAATTTTTTTGCTTCATTTTATTTAATATTTTCAATTTGATCATGAATATCTTTAGTTTACCCCTAGCTATCCTAATAGTATGAAAAAACATCTGTATGGCTTATAACCTGTATGATACGGCGCCATACCCATAGGGACGTAAGTCATTCCTACCTTTACACCTACACGAAAATGAGAATTTTGTATTTTAGTATCTGAATTAGATAACAAACTAACCATTTTCTTCGTAGAAATTTTGGTGGACTGTAAGTACATAAATTAGGTCGTCTAAAAGTTTTCAGACGACCTTTGTGAAAGTTGGGTTTTTACCCAACCTACGCTTGCTTGTTATTTAGTGGATTATTTTAAAAATATATTTAACAAATAAACACATATAATATCCATAAAAAGAATCGCAAGCATACCGAGTTAAGGTATATGCACTGAATAACAATGTAAATATACTTATGATCACCGAAATCAGTAGGGTTTTCATATCTCTTATAAAAAGTAAATTTATCAGAGTGACTACTGAGAATAGACTTGCAATATAGCTTGATAATCTAATGAATGTAAGTAAATATGAAAATAATTCTGCATCCATCACTATTGATATCTTCATGATCCATAAGGTCACATAGATCAATGACGGAAGATTTAGTAAAATTTGAGCAATCAGTAAGAAGTAATTTTTTTGCTTCATTTTATTCAGTCTTTTTAAGTTGATCATGAATATCTTTAGTTGAACCCCAGCTATCCCACCAGCCTAGGGCACCACTTGTATCGATATTGAAAGGAACGTAACGTAGAAAATGGGGAACTGTCGCCACACCATTTAGGGGGCTGGGAATTGTTCCTATCTCTGCTCCTCTGCAAAAATGAGAACCTTCTGCTTCCATATCTGAATTAGATAACACACTAACCGTTTTTTTCGTAGCTACATTGGTGCAGCTGTAAGTACATAGCTTTCTGCCATTCTTATAGCCTCTTGTTCCTCCACCTTCTTTTTCGTCTGCGATACATTTGTATTTTGCCAGTCCCAAAGTATCGAGCCATACAAAAACATTTGGAGCGAGCGCATACAGACTCTCTCCTCCCAATAGCTTAATCGGATCCTGCTGCGTAAACCGCCCAATCTCCGGATCATAGTAGCGGAAGAAGTTGTAATGCAGCCCCGTTTCGTCATCATAATGCTGATTTTGCAGGCGGAAGGGTTGGTGTATATCCAGTTTCAGACGACCTTCTTGGGTCAGTTTGCCCCAGCCGCTATAGTCGCCGCTCCAAACAATATTGCCTTCTTCATCGGTCATCTCTCGAGGGATGCCGATTTGATCGTTGTGGTAGTACAGGATTTCTCGTGCCTTATCTGGGCCATTGTAGGTGATGATTTGGGCAAGAGGCTCATAGTTTCGGTCTTCGGTGTAAACGTAGGTATAGGTACGGTCTTTGCGGTATTCCTGTAACAGGCGGCTGCCGTCCCATAGGTATTGGATTTCGTTGCCGTCTGGATGGACTTTGGCTATGCGACGACCTATGGGGTCGTAGCGGTAGCGATATAAGACGGCGTTTTGTCCAGGGCGATGGATTTCGGCTTCGGTCAGTTGGTTATCGGCATTGTAGCGGTAATGTTGGATTTCACCGTCATTTTGCTGTTTCTCGATAAGATTGCCCAACGGGTCGTAGCGGTAATTGGTACCTTGGTATTGGGTAAGGCGGTTGCCGCCGATTCTGCTTCCATCGGTAAGG
This sequence comes from uncultured Neisseria sp., assembly GCA_963456805.1. Lineage (GTDB taxonomy): Bacteria > Pseudomonadota > Gammaproteobacteria > Burkholderiales > Neisseriaceae > Neisseria. The sequence continues at coordinate 3,185 of CAUOMQ010000151.1, forward strand.
TTATGTGCAGGGTCGTAGCGGTAGTGCTCGTCCGCGCTTTGGGTAATTCTGCCCAGTGCGTCATAGGTGTAATCCCTGCTGCCGTTGGTTTGGTCGTCGGTACGGATAAGGTTGCCGATAGTGTCGTATTGGTAACGGCGACCGATAAGGACGGCAGGGTCTGCTTTGTTATGACTGTTCGGTTGGGCGATTTGTTGTTTCAGACGACCTAATGGATCAAGTTGAAATTGGGTATTCAACTTGCCGATAGTCCGCTCGACTGGGCGATGCAGGGCATCACGCTCGATGTCGGCAAGGGTGGTGCCGTCGAGGTTAATGTGGTGCAGGTGTCCGCTGCCGTAATACAGGCGGTTTAAAACTTCACCTGTCGGCAGGATGGTTTGGGTGCGGTTACCCAGTACGTCGTAACGGTGTTCGGTAATCTGTGCAGCAACATCTTTGGATTGTGAACGGCTGGTACTGGACGTAATAGGTTCATCCAAGTGAATGAGCTGTTCTTTAATCAGTCCGTTGTGATCATAGCCGAAGCGAAGCTCACTATGGGCGTTGTGTGCTTGGATCAGACGGTTAAGTTTGTCATAGCGGTAGTGGGTGCTCAGGATTTCTCCGCCGTCCAGATGACTGTCTTTCTGACGGATACGGCCGATACGGTCGCGGTGGTAGGTGATCGTCCGTATCGGGCGAGTACGCACGTCAATGTTCCCAGACGCGTATTCTTCTTCGCGTATGAGTTCGCCGGCAGGGTTGTAGGTGTAACGTGTCATTTTGCCGTCAAAGCCGGTCTCGCGGATCAGGCGGTCGCGCTCATCGTATTCGAAGGTATAGCTGTCGCCGTTTTCGTTGACGAGGGTTTTCAGACGACCTACGGAATCGTAACGGTATTGGAATGCACCACCCAGCGCGTTGTAGCGGATGGTTGGTTTGCTGTCATTGTCGTAATCGTAGGCGGTACGGTTGCCTTCGGCATCTGTCAGAACACTCAGTCGACCAGCGTGATCGTAGCTGAAGTATTCGCTACTGCCATCCGGATAGTTGGTACGCAATGGTTCTCCGTTTTGGTAATGGTAGCGCGTGGTGTGGCCGGCTGCATCGGTAATACTTTCGAGTTTGCCCTCTTCGTTATAGGTATAGCGGGTTTGCTGACCGGAACAGTCGGTTTGAGTGCTCAGGCGGTGGTGCTGGTCATATTCGAAAGTATAAGTATTGTTTTTTGCATCGGTAATTTGGGTAATTTGCCCATTTTCGTTGTAACGGTAACAGGTTGTATTGCCTTTGCTATCGCTTTGGGTCGCAGGTAATCCTTGTTCGTTGTACTCAATCAGGGTCTTTTGATTGTGCGGGAGGGTAATCTCTACCGGTCGGCGTTCTTGGTCGTAACGGATGTGCTGGTTTTGTCCGCCTTCTCCGCCAACAAAGGTCAGCAGCCCGCATTCGTTATAACGGTAGCGGGTTTCACGTCCCATTTCATCAGTAATTTTAATGGGGCGGCCTAAAGCATCGCGTTCTGTCAAGACACTACTACCATCTGCAAAGACTTTTTTGACGACTTCGCCATGATGGTCGTAATAAAGGTGTTCACTACGCCCTAATGCGTCAGTGATTTGGGTATGCCCGTCGGCATAGGCAAAACGCCACTCTTCACCGTTGTCGGTATGGCTGCGCAATACCCGGCCTTGGGGGGTGTAATGGTCGTATTGATAGTAGGTATTTAATCCGGCTGTAGTTTGGTGACGAATCATCATGTGGCGGCGGTAGCCGAAACGTCGGTGAACGAAACCTTCGGCATCTTCTACTACGACAAGATCGCCGTTGTCGTCATAACGGTAACGGACAAGAAGTTCCCGACCTTCAGGTAGATTATCGTTATAGCTACCCATACTGGTAAGGCGGTAAACGGGGATCTGCGTTAAAGGGCTGAGATTGTCAAACTCAAACCATATCTCACGTCCCAGTTCGTCAATAACGGTATGAGGCAAGCCGGTATCTTCATTGTAAACAATGCGATAGCCGTTGCCATGGCGGTCGCTTACCTGTGTTAGGGCGTAAGTGCCATTACCGCTGCCACTACAATCGGTGTCATTCAAGTGTAGGGGTGAAAATCTATGTCTGCTGCTACCGTCCAGATTACTGATTTGATAGCTGCCATTATCGATTCGTTCGAAGATGATTTGTTCTGCTTCAAACAGAACCTGCCCTTCATCTTCCTCCAGTTCTGGCAGATCAAATGTACGTCCCTGATTATCGGTATAGGTAAAACGACCGTCTTTGCGCTCTAGCTTGGCGCTCAATGTGGTGCGCCAGCCGCTACCCAGCCAACTTTCTTCCAAATCAGAAAAATAGCTGCGGCTCCATACAAACGGCACCAATCCATCAAAAGCAAAATCAGTTTCATCCGGTAAAACTTTTATGCCTGAAATAGGATTGACAGGACGACCAATTAATTCGGCAATCTTGCAAGGGATACAGGTTTTATCAGTTTTTGCAAAACCATTAAAGAAAAAGCTATCGGAACCGCCCACCGGCATTGCTGGCGCTTTGACACGAACGATTTTAGGGGAGGCAAGGATGATTTCACCGTTTTTCAATTTAATGTAGCTGCCTCCACCACCGCTAATCATCACTTCGTCCTTGCCGACGATCATTACTTTGGCAGTACTGCTGGTCAGCTCAAGGTCTTTTTTGGCATCAATTTGCATCTTGTTATTTTTTGCCTGTATTTCAATCTTGCCTTGAGCTGCATGGATTTTAACGGCTTTATTTTGTGCGAACAGGTTGATACTTTTCAGTGCATGTGCAGTAAAATTCTTGCCGGCGCTGATATTACTGTCCTGCATGCTGACCCAGTGGATATGTCCTTGCGCTGTATTCAATATGCTTTGTTTGGTACTGGCGGCCAGACCGTCGGGAGCGGAAATGACTACTCCCGATTTTTTCAATTTCTTTAAGTTGCTGTTGATGTGGTTTGCTTGGGCAATGCTTTCTGTTGCAGTATTGCCCGCACGTTTGGCAGCAGTATCCAGTAATTTGGCAGCAACCAATGCTTTTCGCATGCGTCGTATCGCTTTGCCCATCTCCAGAACTTCGCCTTTTGCACCTCCCTGAGCATCTGAGCTGACGAGTATGCCTTTACCCGCCCGTACGGCGCCCCAGCCGTCGGTTCTGAGTTCGAAGCCTTCGCCGTTCTCTCCGCGTTTTTCCCGACTTG